>NZ_CAUPYC010000078.1:0-17721 GCF_963515335.1 uncultured Paenibacillus sp.
CCCCTTATAGGGGCGAAATCAAGCCACCCGTTGAACGGGTGGTACTGTGACTGACTTCTAAAAACCGTTTGTCTACCGTAAAATGTAGACAAACGGTTTTTCGTCGAAACTATAGATACATAAACCAGTGGAAGGAATGATGTTAATGAAGAAAGGGTTATTTTTAATATGTTTTTTGTTAATCGCTTCGACCGCATGTACTGTTAATAAATCATCAGATGAAAAATTTTCGGTATCACTACGTGTACCGGAGAATATCAAAGTCGGCGAGTCATTTGATTTAGAGGCAATTTTAAAAAACAATTCAGAGCAGGACTATGAAATTTGGCATGCCGGCAACCTGTTTGGAATTGCTGTTTCTAAAGAAGATGAAGAGTTTCCGGATGTGATGTTTAACGGTTCTCTTGTTAACTCGAAACTCCCTTCCAAAGAAACGATATCTGAAAAACATCCGTTTGTTCTCGACAAACCAGGTCAGTATAAAGCGATCGCCAAGGCTGTCTTTAAAGTCGGCAAAGATAATCAAAAAAATGATAATAAATATATGATAGACTCCATGATCGTTAAGTTTGAAGTGAAGTAATGCAGCTGCGACGCTGATTGCTGGAACGTCTTTAGCCGGCGTCAAAGGAAATATTACCGGCACGATTACCGGAGCCTTTTTCAAAGGTTGTGCTCGAGCACGGAAATGGGAACACGCAGCAAAATCCAAAACACAATGACCGTGACGAACGATCCGGCCCACGCCCAGAGAGGATGCCGGTAATGCAGCAGCAGCATGGAAAACATGATCACATTAAATGCTGCAGACCACCATATATTCCAACCATGAAAATGGTCGATCAAATCCAGATACCGGAGATTTACATATTCGACGATTATGTACAACAGCACCCAGAGCGTGATCCAACCGCCCTGCTTCCAAATTGTTTTTTTCGGGAACCGGCCAAGGTAAATAACCCACTTTCCGCATGAATAAATTGGTAAAAATTCATTTTTGATACGTACATGACAGGTGTTTTCCCTCTCGAAGGCGAATGAGAATAGACAGTCGTCTTTTCATGGAGGGGATGGGCGGTGGCGGACGAAACGGTTGTTCCAATCCATGCAGGTGCAAGCCAGTTGCTAGCTGCGCTATGCGACGAGCTTGGCGTCGAGCAAATCGTCAATCAGATGGTACGATGGGATCGCAAGCAATGGACACAGTCTCCCGGCACGCATATCAAAGCGATGATCATCAATGCCCTCTGCGCAAGACGTCCGTTATACCGGGTGCAAAAATTTTTCGCCGACCTTGATGTCGAGATGCTATTTGGCACAGATGCGGCAGCGACGGATTTTAACGATGATGCGCTAAGCCGCACACTCGATCGCATCCATGAAGCCGGGAGCTGGAGAGTCTATTCCACGCTCGCCCTCTCAGCTGTACGGAAGCTGCGAATGGGGTTGGAACTGCTTCACAACGATACCACTTCATTTTCCGTGCACGGTGACTACGAGAACGGGGACGATCTGAACATCACTTACGGCCACAACAAAGACGGACGTCCGGATCTTAAGCAAATCGTCCTCGGTCTCGGCGTGACGCCCCAGCGAATTCCGATAGCGGCCAAGGTTGAAAATGGCAACCTCGACGATAAAACGTGGAACCACGCTTTCATTATTCGACTCCGTACCCTGCTCTCTGACGAAGAATGGGACGGGCTGACTTATGTCGCGGACAGTGCGCTCGCAACAATGGACAACATCAACCTCATGATGCGGGAGGGTCTGTCGTTCATTACCCGATTGCCCGAGACGTTTGACCTGTGCGCCGAGTTAAAAGAAGAAGCGCTGTGGAAAAACGACTGGGAAAACGCTGGACCGTTCAGTGAAGGAACGGGCAAAGCTCGCTATTACGTGCAATCTTTTGCCCGGTCGCTGTATGGACACGATTTGCGATTTGTAGTCGTTCACTCCGACCAGCTCGAAGCGCTGCAAACGGAAACGCTGCGCCGTCAGATCACGAAGGAACGTACGGCGATAAACAAACAACTGCAGCGTCTGCAAGCCGAGCGATTTAATTGTAAGCATGATGCACAGCAGGCGATTGAGGCCTTCCATAAGCAACAGAAAGGGAAGTGGCATATCTGCGATCTGGCTGTACAAGAGGAAGCGTATACACAGCCCCGTCAAACGCGCGGAAGACCGAAAGCGAACGAATCGCTTCAGACGGGAACGCATTGGAAAGTCATGGACCTGGGCGTTCGAATGAACGACGAGACGGTAACCGCCAAGAGCCACAAGCTCGGCATGTTTGTACTCATGACCAATCACGCGGCAAGTGAGCATTGGACAAGCGCGAAAGTGCTGCAAAGCTATAAGGGACAAGAAGCGGCTGAGACACGTTTTCGATTGTTCAAAGACCCGTCATTCCTGGATGCGATTTACCTAAAGCAACCGCATCGGATTGAAGCGCTCGGTATTGTAATGGTGATGGCGCTGCTCGTTTACGGTGTGCTGGAATGGCGTGTACGCGAAAATTTAAAGCAGGAAAGCGAGCCGCTCATTCTGCCTGGCAAACGCAAGAGCTTCAAGCCGACCGCCGAGATGCTGCTGGCCCTGCTGCAAAGCATTCAACTGACGCTTCAAACGGTGGACGGGAAACCTTTCTTCCCGAAACACATAACGAGGAACGATGGTAAAAAGATGCAGATCCTTGATTTTACTGGATTTTGTTGGAGAAAATGCTCGTTCCAATCCTCGTTATGTGTTATAATACATAACGAGGATTGGAGGGGAGCGCCATCGCGATTATTCGTCAAAAAGATAGCCGGTCTGGGATTACATACGCCTACGAGTCTATTTCCTACTGGGATCGAGAAAAGCAGCAATCCCGTTCGAAACGCCGTCTCATCGGCCGGATCGACGAACAAACCGGAAACATTGTCCCAACGCGAGGGACGAACCGAAGAGAAACGCAAGAAAAGGCATCAGCGCCGCGACGAGGTCCAGTTCCGCATGTTGATGTCGCCCGATGGTTCTACGGGGCTACGTATTTGTTCGATAAGATCGGCGAAAAACTGGGGCTGATCGACGATCTGCAGAAATGCTTTCCGAATGACTATCAATCGTTGTTGTCGATTGCCTACTATCTCATTCTGGAATCGGACAGTCCGCTTAGCCGCTTTTCGAAATGGGCTTCACTGCACCGGCATCCGCATGGGGCGGACATTCCCTCCCAGCGCAGCAGCGAGCTCTTCGCCTCCATCACGGAAGAGAAACGATATCATTTTTTTCGCCTGCAGGCCGCGAGAAGAATCGAAAACGAGTATTGGGCGTATGACACGACATCGATTTCCAGCTATTCGGAAGGCTTGCAGCAAGTGAAGTACGGGATGAACAAAGAGCAGGATGGATTGCCACAATTCAATTTGGCATTGTTGTTTGGTCAAGAATCCAATCTGCCGTTTTACTACCGTAAGCTCTCCGGCAACATCAGCGATGTGCAGACTGTGAAGAATGTGCTGGCGGACATCGAATTTCTAGGGCTTCGCAAGGTTCATCTGGTTATGGACAGAGGGTTTTACAGCGCGGCGAACATCAACAGCCTGTACAAAGATCACTACAAATTTTTGATGGGAGCCAAGCTGTCCTTAGCCTATGTCAAGGAACAACTTGATCAGACCCGCCCATCCATTCGAGAATGGACGAATTACTTGGAAGCCTACGACGTGTTCGGCGTTTGCACTCCGATCAAATGGAACTATACACAGGAGCGTCCGTACAAAGGAGACGTGATCCGTGCGGAAAAACGACTGTACCTTCATTTGTACTACAATGGTGAAAAGGCGGCAGAGGATGAGCTGCGGCTGACCCGCAGACTGCTCGCTTGGCAGAAAGAATTGCAAGAAGGCAAGCGGAAGCCGGAGCATGCCAAAGCGTACGAAAAATATTTTGAAGTTTCCGAAACACCGATCCGGGGAAGAAAGATAACAGCGAAGCAATCGGCCATTGAGGAAGCGAAGAAGAACTACGGCTATTTCGCCTTGATTAGCAATGAAATCAAGGACCCGGAGGAAGCCCTGACTCTATACCGAAACAAAGATTTAGTGGAGAAGGCATTCGGAAATTTGAAGGAGCGTCTCAGCGCTCGTCGAATGCTGGTCTCTTCCGAACACGCATTAGAAGGCAAGTTGTTTGTTCAGTTTCTGGCACTCATTTATCTGTCCTATATTAAAAAGCTAATGAAAGAACAAAGCTTGTTTGGAACATACACCATTCAAGGCGTTTTGGACCAATTGGACTGCATTGAATGCTTCGAGCGTCCAGGTCGCGATCTTCGAATCGGTGAAATCACGGAAAAACAACGTGAACTGTTTCTAAAGCTGGGCGTCACCCCGCCATCCTCGTTATGAGTTGGCGGGAATGCAGGGGGAAAAACTTGCGTACACTATCTCCCCGTATTGGCGAAAATGCGAAAAGAGTTGTCGCTTTGGCAGGGTATTCAATGGTGATTTATACGACGCAAAGTGTCGAAGTAACGAGCCGCTGAGCGGACAACGGGATCGTGCGCCCGGAGCATGTCGATATGGCGTAGATATTGGATTTTTGTCCCGCAAAAAACGCGACCGCTTATCGATTTCAGCATGAATAGTAAGCGGTGACGACTCATTTATGAATATGTAAATTTTTTCATGCGAAAAGTGGGTTAGGAACCGCCGTATACCGAACGGTACGTACGGTGGTGTTATTCCGAATTCAAGATAACACCACTTATCCCGACAAGATCGTTATCCCGACTTTTACTTTTGATGCGCCATAAAGTATTGAAGAGCACAGGCAATTCAATACTACGCCATCTTAAAAGTCGGGATAATATTTTTTTGAAGTTATCCCTCCGCCAACAGCGGTTAGATTATATAATCCTCCTGGCAACAGCAAAATATTGCAAAGTCAGGGGGATTTCTATGAAAGAAATTGAAGTAGCGCAGTTGATCGAAAATGCTATGGAGCAATTGAGATCATTTAATCTCAAGCCAAGTACAATTATCGCCTATGAGCACAGAGCATTTTATCCTGTAAAAGTGTTTTTTGATGAACATGAAGAGATGCTTTACAACACTGAGCTTTCAGCGGAATTTTTGACCGTGACGAAAAGGCTGTTTGAATTACGGCAGATATCGGCCAGAACAAGGAGGTTCCGCGAGAAGGGGGTATATGTCTTAGATGAACTCTATTTAACAGGGTGTCTTGTTTGGCGAATGCAACCCACAGGAAAGAGCGATGTTCCAAAGTGCTATACCGAAGTATTTACGTCATTTTCAAAAAATTCGGACTATAATGACCGAAATAATAATTCCATTAGCTCAATTGTACGCAAATATTTGACGTATCTGGATTCAAACGGTATTAGCGGAATAAGTTCCATTCATGCAGGTGACATCCGGCAGTTCATCATTGATGTTTCGCCGGAACATCGCGGGAGTATGGACTACGTTGTTTTAGCGCTTCGCAAATTCCACAGCTACTTGAGAGAGCATCATTTGCTTGAGATAAAATATGAAGCGGCTCTTTTTGTACCAAGGGTACGTGACAGACGAGTGCTGCCATGTATCAATCCGAATGAAATTAATCGAGTCCTCGAACAGATAGATGTATCTGCAGCAATGGGTAAACGAGACTATGCAATAATCGTTCTCGGCGCTTATACCGGACTGCGTGCGGGGGATATTGCTCGGTTAAAGCTGACGGATATGGATTGGACTAACAACGAAATTCGCATTATTCAAGGGAAAACAGATACCCCGTTAGCGCTCCCTCTTACTCCATTAGTTGGGAATGCAATTGCAGACTATATACTGGGCGGCAGACCTTTGTCAGATTCTCCATATCTATTTCTGCGGGTATTGGCTCCATTTCAGGAATTTCGTGATGGGGTCTCCATAGCGTGTATTTTCAGGCGGTATTTGAAAAAGGCTGGGATCGACCACGAAATTGGTGATGGAAGAACTTTTCATGGTTTGCGTAGGACTCTTGGAACCACTCTCGTTGTCAATGACGTGCCTGTCACGACCGTGGCACAAATATTGGGACACCGCAGCATTAAAACTACGAAGCAGTATATATCTCTAGATGTTTCCGGGTTGAGGCAGTGCGCCTTGGATTTTGGAAGTATTGGAGGTGTGCATTGTGAGTAGGTTGTTTAAAAGTTGTTACGGCCCAATGATCGATAAATTCCTTGAATACAAAGAGTCTCTGGGTTATTCGAGATCGACTTACGAAGGTTTTCTTGCGGACTTTGACAATTATTGCGCCCTGAATTACCCGCAGGAAACGGTACTCACCAAGGAGCTGGCATTAAGCTGGGGGATCCGACGCAAAACCGAGCAGCAATCAGGATATCGTCGTCGGCTCTCAACTTTACGGGAATTTGGGAAGTTTCTTGACGCAACATCTGATCACACATATATTATCCCTTCCGGCCTTGCCGGTTCTTCCCCACAATATACCCCATATATTTTCACGGATGAAGAATTGACCAAGCTTTTTGAAGCCGCAGACAGGCTTGAAATGAACAAGCAATCTCCCAATCGACACAGTGTTCTACCGGTACTGCTCAGGTTAATTTACTTTTGCGGTCTGCGACCCAACGAAGGCCGGGAATTAAAAACAGCCGATGTCGATTTGGAAAATGGACTCCTTTTCATCCGCGGCAACAAGACACACAAGGAACGGCTTGTCCCCTTGTCGGACGATATGCTGAATTTATGCCGGAAATATGTCGACAATCTCCTGTATGGAAACGAATACTTCTTTCAGAACCAAGATGGAAATCCATACTCCGCCAAATGGCTTACTCGCCAGTTTTTAAAGGTGTGGAGTATTGCTACTGCCGGCAGTGACCATCACCCTCGGGTACGTGTATATGACCTGAGACATCGGTTTGCAACAGCAGTAATGATGAAATGGATTGAAGATGGGATCGACCTGTATTCACAGTTGCCATATTTAAGAGCGTATATGGGGCATTCCGAATTTTCCGCAACGGCATATTACATTCACCTTCTCCCAGAGCGTCTTACTAAAACAAATGCCATCGATTGGGAACGCTTTTCAGATATGATTCCGGGGGTGTCTTCATGGGAGTTGTAAAGGATGAGCGTCTATTTGGGCTGATAAGAGATTTTTTGACCGTGTACCTTCCAAAGCAGAAATCTTGCAGTGAGAACACCGTAAAGGCGTACAAGGAAGCATTGAACCTGCTTTTCGATTACGTAAAGAGTGTGACGGGTCTACCTTTAGCGGAAATTACATTCGAAAAAATAACAAGCCAAATCATTTTAGAATTCCTGGATTGGCTGGAAAATTCGCGCGGTTGCTCCGTTTCAACACGGAACCACCGTCTGTCCTGTATACGATCTTTTTACAGATATGCCGGCAATATGGATATGACGGTAACGACATACATCTCAGATGTGCAGAAAGTTCCGATTAAGAAGTTGCCTTCCTCTCAGTCGGTCAAGTATTTCAGTGAAGACGCACTTAAGATCATTCTAGACCAACCCGACATAAATACTTTGAATGGCATACGCAATCTGTTTTTTATGATTTTGCTGTATGATACGGGAGCAAGAAACCAGGAAATCCTTGATTTAAAAGTTTCAGATATCCATGCTTCGGGCAAAAATTCTTATGTTTTGGTGACGGGAAAAGGAAGAAAGACCAGAATAGTCCCGATTATGCAAAAGACTGTGGAGCACTTCAACAGATATGTAAATTTATTTTGCGATGGGAAAATCACCGATGACCCTTTATTCTACATAATCCGAAAAGGAGTGAAACAGAAAATGTCTGACGACAACGTTTCAAAATTCATAAAAGCTTATGGTGTTAGTGCAAGAGCTGTGAGCAATCTTGTTCCCGAAAATTTGCATCCTCATATGTTTCGCCACGCCAGAGCGATTCATTTGTACCGCGGCGGTATGCCTCTAGCATTGGTTTCTGAATGGCTTGGGCATGCTCAATTGGAAACCACGCTCATCTATGCATATGCCGACACGAACATGAAACGAGAGGCTATAGAGAAAGCTACAAGCAAAAGCAATCCCTTGATCAGTTCTGATGTGAAGCCGATGTGGCAAGACGATGAATCGATGATAAAGAGGCTGTACGGATTGGTTTAAAATATTATCCCGACTTTTGGGTGCCGATAGTATTGAAAACGTTTGTGTTTTCAATACATTATGGTGACATCAAACGCGAAAGTCGGGATAAAAATATTGTCGGGATAAGTGGTGTGGGAGGTCGGCTGATTAAATAATAATCAGCCTCCTACCCGATTGTATACCCATTGCCGATCTTCGTTTCTGGCCCGGCCGAGCTCACGGATTGAGTCCCGTTATTTGGCGGTCTGAGAACGAGACGGCGGCAAAGGGTACGGGTTAATGAACAATGTGCGCTAATAAGCAATTTCGTTCTCTATTCCGATTTACTGTGCGCATGGAAGGTTGCGTTAACGAAATGTTTTCTCTATTAGTTACCGTCAGTTCGTTATTAGAGAAATAAGTTCACTATACCGTCTATTTACTAATAGATCCCATTTATTTAGCGAAACGTATTCATAAATAGTGAAGATGTTTCTTTATAATCGCGCAAGTATGCGGCCCTATAATTCATTGGAATAACCACGGTTTTTCCAACGTTTATTCTAAGGGGTGCACTTCAAGCCCTTATGGGCATGGGAACCAGTGCATAAGTCACTGGACAGTTGTATACCAAATAAATCAGACAATCATCCTCGACTTGCCTCTATCACCTCCTATATATAGACAACTCAAATGACCAAAAGTTCCAAAAAGATGTTGAGGAGCAGCGATATGCTTTTATTCCAGCGCATGCTAGAATGGTGGGGATAACCAAATGACGCGGGGTGGATGTATGCCGAGGGAAATCAATAAAGACACGCTGCTTTGCATGTCGCTGGCGGGCAGGCCGGGAAATTTCGGGACCCGGTTTCACAATTTTCTGTACGATGAGCTGAATCTCAACTTTGTCTACAAAGCGTTTACCACGAGCGATTTGCAGGCGGCGATCGGCGGCGTGCGCGCGCTCGGGATCCGGGGATGCGCCGTGTCGATGCCTTTCAAGGAGGCCTGCATTCCGCTCCTGGATGAAATGGACGAATCCGCGTCCGCCATTCAATCCGTCAACACGATCGTCAATACCGACGGCCGGCTTCGGGCCTACAACACCGATTACATAGCGATTGCGCAGCTGCTCGACACGCATCGGGTATCGCGCGATTCCGTGTTCGCCTTGCGCGGCAGCGGCGGCATGGCCAAGGCGGTGGCATGCGCGCTGCGGGACGCGGGGTTTCCCAGCGGGCATATCATCGCCCGGAACGAGACGGCGGGACGCCAATTGGCGCAAACCTGCGGTTACGAGTGGAAAAGCGACGTCAGCGGCATCGAGCCCCGGCTGATCATCAATGTGACGCCGATCGGCATGGCCGGCGGTCCGGAGTCCGGGGAGCTCGCTTTCGCACCCGAGGTTATCGACCGGGCCGAGACCGTATTCGATGTCGTCGCTCTTCCTCCGGAAACCCCCTTGATCCGTTATGCCAGATCAATAGACAAAAAAGTTATCACGGGAGCGGAAGTCATCGCGCTTCAGGCATTGGAGCAATTCGTGCTCTATACCGGCGTGCGCCCCGAAGACGAGCTGGTCCAAAGGGCTGCAGAGCACGCCCGTTCCTGATCGATGAAACGGCGGTTTCTGACCTCATTGTCGGCCGTCAGTCTAAGAACGCGGCTGACGTTGTCGTTCATCGCGCTGATCATCCTGTCGATTACCGTCATGGGCATCGGCTACATCAGGAAAAGCTCCGAGGTGATTTTGTCGAACGCCAGCCAAACCTCATTGGGGCTCGTGAAGATGAGCAACCAGTCCCTTGAGGCCAAATTGGCGCGGGTTGAGCAAAGCGCGATCAACATGCATTTGGACGAGGAGCTGTTTCAATTTTTCAATGCAACCGATCTGAAGGACAAATATTTAAGCAACGAGAATGACCGTAAAATCACAAGGATTCTCCAAAAATATTTTCCCGCTTCGGAAGATATGTTTTCGGTCAACTTGGTTACAAGGGATTTTACGTTCGGTCAAAATCCAAACTTCTGGATTCCGAAAACGGATTATTCCATGTCGAATATTTATAAGATCGGTCAACAATCGGTCGAAAACACGTCATGGATTCCCACCTATGATTTGCTGGAGCAGTTTTATTCCGCTGCTCCCTTGTCGCCGGACAAATATCAATATGTATTTACCGCTACCCGACTGATCAATGTTTCAACGATCCGGAACAATATACTTCGGCAGATGGATAAAAACGTCGAACGTCCGATTCTGATCGTTAATTTTCAAGAATCGATGATTAAACAGGCTTTCAAGGAAAGCCTGTCGGTGCAAGGTTCCTATTATCAGGTATTTACAGAAGGCGGTGCGGTGGTCTCGAGCTCCGCTGCGGCGGACGATTCGCCTGCTGCAAGCCGGGACTGGATCCGTTACGCGATGTCAAAGGGAAGCGGCACCGAATATATCAACATCAACGGTCAAAAAATGGTCGTAAACTTCGATCGGATGGATGTCACCGGCTGGCTGTCGGCTGTCTATATTCCATATGACAATCTGCTCAAGACCGTCCCGAACATGTTCGCTTACACGATGTATTCGATGGTGATCATCATCGTCTTGTCGATCGTGCTCGCTTCCTTGATTTCGGGAAGAATTACATTGCCGTTGAAAAAGCTTCTGCGCGGCATTAACCGGATCGGCGAAGGGAATTTCAACACCAGAATCGAATCGTCCGGCATGCCGGAAGTCAACGTCATCATCCATAAATTCAATCAGATGAACGATAAAATTCAAACCTTGATCGAAGAAAACTACGAGACCCATCTGAAAGAAATGGAGGCCGAGCTGAAGGCGCTCAACTTTCAGTTCAATCCCCACTTCCTGTATAACACGCTGAACATTATTAATTATTTGGCGATCGAGAACAAGCAAGCCTTGATCAGCAATATGCTGGTGGAGCTGTCCGAGATGCTGGAATATACGGCGCAGGCTCCCGGTCTGGTCCATTTCGGCGAGGACGTAAACTACTTGAAAAATTACGTGTTCATCATGAACCATCGGTTCGAGGGGAAATTTACGGTTGCCTATGACATCGACCCCGACCTGTACCGCTATACCGTCCCGAAGTTTTTCCTGCAGCCTTTTATAGAGAATGCTTTGATTCACGGACTTGAGGAAATGGAGACGGGCGGGGAAATCAACGTTGCCGGACGGATGGAGAACGGGCAAAGAATTTTTTCCATTACGGATAACGGGAAAGGCATGCCGGAGGAAACGATCCGGCGCGTGCTCGAAACGGCTGACGATCACGGCGGGTTCGGCAAATCGATCGGGATCACAAACGTGAACCAGCGGATTAAATTGCAATACGGCCATCAGTACGGTGTGCAAATCGTATCGCGGAGGAATAAGGGAACCGCCGTTACGATTGTGCTGCCGCTCATCGGACCCGAATAGGCAAGAGGGTTGCCCAACCCTTCTTGCCTATCGTTTTGTCATACATGTCCCCATGAAATTGTTTTCAGTGTAAAAGTCCACTTATTTACGATTTTTAGAGTAGGATGGCGCGCGCAGTTTCCTTTATTATGAAAGCGTAAACAAAATCATGGAAAGCGAGGAACCGTTTTATGAAAAAGGGGATCATCGCCGCTTTATTGGCCGCATCGCTGCTGGCCGGATGCGGCACGGGAGGACAAACGAATAATGCCGGGCCGGAAGGGAACGGCGCCGCCGAAACAGGCAGCGAGCTGGTGGAGCTTACCTACTGGCGGCCGCAAGCGGGCGAGGAAGAGGACAACGCCTATGTACAACGGGTGGAGGCATTCAACAAAGCTTATGAAGGTAAAATCAAGCTGA
Organism: uncultured Paenibacillus sp.; assembly: GCF_963515335.1. Taxonomy (NCBI): domain Bacteria; kingdom Bacillati; phylum Bacillota; class Bacilli; order Caryophanales; family Paenibacillaceae; genus Paenibacillus; species uncultured Paenibacillus sp. The sequence goes on from NZ_CAUPYC010000078.1 coordinate 11,971, forward strand.
ATATGGAGGTGATTACGAGGGGCAATTCCTTCGCCTACGAGGATAAAATCAATGCGGCCGTCGCTTCCAACACGCTGCCGGATGTCGTTGCGCTTGACGGCCCGAACGTGGCAAATTATGCCGCATCGGAAATCATCATCCCGCTGGATGAGTATTTTACGGAAGAGGATATGAACGACTTTGTGCCGTCGATCGTCCAACAAGGCAGCTACCAAGGGAAGTTTTATGCCCCGGGGCTGATCGAGTCGTCGGTGGTGCTGTTCTACAACAAGAAAATCATGGAAAAATACGGGATTACGCCTCCCGACAAAATTGAGAATGCCTGGACCTGGGACCAGTGGTACGACGTCATGAAGCAGACGGCTAAAGACGGCATTTTCGGAACGAACATGATTAACGACAAGGGCGAATGGATGACCTACGCGTTCGAGCAGTTCTGGATTTCAAACGGCACGGATATCGTCAATCCGGAGGGGACCGAAGCGGAGGGCTGGGTCAACAGCGAGCAGGGCGTCGAGGCGGCGTCTTTCCTGCAGAAGCTGGCTAACGAGAAGCTGTTCAATATCGATCCGAAACCGACGGAATTTGAGGAAGGCAAAGCGGCGACCAAGCTTGGCGGTCCGTGGAATATTCCTGGGTTTAAAAATTATCCGGACCTGGAATGGGGCATCACGTACTTCCCGAAAAAAGCCGGCGGCACGCAAACCGCGCCGTCGGGCAGCTGGGCGGTAGGGGTTTCGGCAAACAGCAAATATCCGAAGGAAGCGGCGGAGGCTGTGAAATGGCTGACCAACAAAGAAAGCTCCGTTGTGCTGGCGAAGTCGATCAGCATGCCTGCCAACCGCAAATCGGCTTATGAAAGCTTGCCGGAATACGATGAATTGCCGCTTCGCGTCATTAAAGAGCAGGTCACGACCGTGTCCCGCGCAAGACCGGTTACCCCGGCTTATCCGGTACTGACGCAAAAATTTGCTGAGGCATTGACGGATATCATGATGGGCGCCGAAGTCAAAAAATCGCTCGATAGTGTCGCCGCCACCTATGATGACGAATATAAGCGCAATTTTGCCGAATAAGGGGAAAAGATGCAAACTGCCACTGTAACGAATGCGCTGGACCGGAAGCGGGAATCGGCTTCCCTGGGACGGCAGAAGCGGAGAGAGTCCGTTGTCGGCTATTCATTTATTGCGCCGGCCGTCATTTTACTGATTGTGTTCCTGGTGCTGCCTTTTTTGTTCGCAATCCTTTTCGGCTTTACCAAATTCAATCTATTGCGGCCTGATAAAATCCAGTTCATCGGCTTAGAAAATTACAAGATCCTGTTTCAAGACAGCCTGTTCTATAAATCGCTGTTCAATACGCTGTATTTTACCGCCATCGTGGTTCCCGTCCAATGCGCGGTCGCGTTAATGCTGGCGCTCTTGGTCAATCATCAGCTGAAGGCGCGAAATTTGTATCGCATCGTCTACTTCAGTCCGGTTGTTACATCGATGACCGTTATCGCCATCCTCTGGATTTACCTTTATAATCCGAATGAGGGTTTAATCAATTCGGCGCTCAACTTTTTCGGCATACCGAACCAGCCCTTTCTTAGAAGCGCCGATCAGGCGATGTATTCGATTATATTCATGTCCGTGTGGCAGGCGGCTGGTTATCAGATGATGATATTTCTTGCCGGACTTCAGGGCATATCGAAGGATTTGTATGAAGCCTCGTCCATCGACGGAGCGAACAGATGGCAGCAGCTGCGGTTCATTACGATTCCGAGCTTGTACAACGTGACCGTATTCGTCTTGACGATTACGACGATTCAGGCGGTAAAGCTGTTCGTGCAGCCTTATATTATGACGAACGGCGGTCCGGAGAACTCGACAAGAACGCTTGCCCTGCTCATCTACCAGCAAGGCTTCCAGTTCAGGAACGCGGGCTACGCCTCTGCCGTATCCGTCATTTTTTTCCTCATTGTCGTATTGATCTCATTCTCCATGAAAAAATTTCTGAGAGATAAATAGCGGAGGGCCGATACGCATGACTGATCGCACTGCAAAGCTGCTGCTTAACCTGACGAATATCGTCATGTCGATTTTGTTCATAACCCCCTTGCTGTGGATGGTCGTTTCGTCGTTTAAACCGGAAACCCGGATTTTTGCGGATCTGAGCTCGATAAAAGCATTGCTTCCGCTGGACTTTACATTGGATAATTACAAAGCGGCGTTCGACCGGATTCCGATGATCAAATACTTGAATAACAGCATTTTTTACGTGTCGGTCATCGCCGTCAGCGGGTTGGCGGTCAATTCGATCTGCGGGTATGCGCTCGCCAAGCTGCATTTCAAGGGCAGGGAATTTATTTTATCGGCGGTCATCGCGCTTATGATCGTTCCGTTCGAGAGTATCCTGATGCCGCTGTATTTTATTGTCAACAACCTGCAGTGGGTCGACACATGGCTGGCGCTGATCGTGCCTTTCATAGCCAACAGCTTCAGTATCTTCATGTTCCGGCAATTTTTTATGGACATTCCGAACGAAATACTGGAGTCGGCTTCGATCGACGGCTCGTCGACGATGAAGACATTCGTTTCGATTGTCGTCCCTTTGTCCGGACCCGTTTTTGCAACGGTGTTTATTCTTGATTTTATCAGCCATTGGGGCGACTTCATGTGGCCGATTCTGGTCACGACAGGCGAATCGCTGCGAAATGTCCAATTGGGCATACAGACCTTTTTTACACTGCCGCCGGTTTTTTACGGGCAGATCATGGCGACGCTGACGTTCACCACGGTGCCGATCATTCTGCTTTTCCTGCTGCTGCAAAAATATTATGTGCAAGGGATTACAAGCTCGGGCATCAAAGGCTAGGCTGGAGGTGAGTCCCATCTTAAACAAAATAATGGTCGTCGATGATGAGGCTATCCAGCGAAGGGTGCTCGGCAAGATGATTCGCGAGGTGCTGCCCGATTGCGAGGTCGTTGAGGCGAGTAACGGCAAAGCCGCCCTGGAGCTGGTGAAGACCGATTCGATTGAAGTCGTTATTACGGATATCAAGATGCCGATCATGGATGGCTTCGGATTTATCGAGCGCATGAATAAAACCGCGGCCGGAACGAAAATCATCATATTGAGCGGCTTCCGCTATTTTGAATACGCCCAGAGAGCCGTACGGCTCGGCGCTTTCGACTATTTGCTGAAGCCGGTGAAGGAAGAAAGCATTCGCCGTTTGCTGCTGGAGGTCGCGGAAAGCATCCGGAAAGAAAAAATGCTGGCCATGGAGCACGAAACGATCAGGAAGAAGCTGCACAGCAGCCAATCCGTTTATTATCAGCACTTGCTCCGGGAATGGATAAGCAACGGCCTTTCCGGATCCAGGCTGCAGGAGCTGCAGGGCGAATTTTCGTTCGGCGGCGCCGGAGCGGTCATTGTGACGAAAATCGGCGGCGCCGGAACCGGGGATCTATCGGCGGCCAGGATGCAAGAGATGAGGAACAGCATGCCGGCCGGCCTGGAGCGGCAGATCGGTTCGGGCGGCAGGGCCGTATCCTTTTTTCCCGCGGAAAATAAGCGGGCAATGGTAACCGTGATGACGGCGGAGCTGCCTTCCGAAGTGTCGGCGGGAATCCGGACGGACGGCCTGGATGCGTACAGCCGGGCGTTGTCCGAGCAGTATGACGTTCCCGTGACGGTAGGGGTGGGCGGGATTCACGGCGATTTTCTGAGCAACGCGAAGATTTCTTGTAAAGAGGCGTTGGAGGCCGCCGATTTTCGTTATTTTCTGAAGGACGAGAACGTGATTTTCCACACCGGCATTGCCGGCAGGATCAAGCCGCTGCGGTGCGATTTTCTGAAAGATGAAGAAGTGATAAAAGAGCACATACGGACAATGAAACGGGAAGCTCTCTCCAAATATACGGAGGAGCTGTTCGGGCGCGTTGTGGAGAACGGTCTGCCCCACCCCGACCAGTGGGCGAAGGCGATTGTCCATATGGCCTATCATATAGCGCCGGTTATCAAGGATTTCGTCGGCGATGAGGATTATGAGCGGGAGCTGGCGGATATCGAGAGAAGGCTTACGGCCTGTGACGACTACGCCGATTGCCGAAAACAATTTCTGGAAATTCTCGAACAATTCATGTCGGTCATCGACAGCAGCCGTACCAGGAAGCATGAAATGATCATTGAGAAATGCATCGCCTATATCGAATCTCATTACATGGAGGATTTGTCGCTGGACGAGGCGGCGCGCCAGCTTTATTTCAGCCCGAATTATTTGAGCATGCTGTTTAAAAACCATCTGGGTTTAACGTTTACGAAATATTTATCTGAGGTGCGGCTTAAAAAGGCGGTCGAAATGCTGGAGAACCGCGATATGAAGGTGTACGAGATCGCCGCCGAAATCGGGTATAAGGACGAGAAATATTTTTACCGTGTGTTCAAAACCAAATTCGGCGTGACACCGGATGAATACCGCAAGCAAAACAAGTCTATCGAAGCTCCTTTTGCGGGAGAGCGATAGGCTTTTTCGCATGCAGGTGTTAGAATGGTGGGAACGGGATGAGCTGCCGCGATGCCGAAGCCGCGGGCGCTCGGTCTTTTGTGTTCCGCATAGATAGAGGGAGTGGTGAAAGGTATGGCGCGCAAAATGATTTTTTTTGACATCGACGGCACGCTTCTCGACCATGACAAGAAACTGCCGGCGTCGACGAAAGAGGCTATCGGACAGCTGAAACGGCAGGGGCATGAGGTGGCGATCGCGACGGGCCGCGGGCCGTTTATGTTCAAGGACATTCGGGACGAGCTCGGGATCGATTCATTCGTCAGCTACAACGGTCAATATGTGGAATGGAAAGGCAAGCCGCTTTTTAAGAATCCGATCGGAACCGGGCTTTTGCAGCAGCTGACGGAATATGCCGACGGGCAGGGGCACCCGCTTGTTTACATGGATCTTGACACGATGAGAAGCAATAAGGAGTATCATGTGCACATCGAGGAGAGCATCTCCACCCTGAAGGTACCCCATCCGGCGCATGACCCGGAATATTTCCGGAACAGGGACATTTATCAATCCCTGGTTTTTTGCACGATCGGGGAGGAGCCGAAGTATCGCGAGCGGTTTCCGGACCTGGATTTCATTCGGTGGCACCAGTTCTCGATGGATGTGCTGCCTCTCGGGGGCTCGAAGGCGAAAGGCATTGAGGAAATGATCGGTGCGCTCGGCATCGACAGATCGGACATTTACGCATTCGGGGACTACTTCAATGACATTGAAATGCTCCGATTCGCGGGGACAAGCGTTGCCATGGGAAATGCCCCGGACCTTGTGAAAAAAGCGGCCGACCACGTCACGAAAGACGTCGGCGATGGCGGCATTTGGCACGGCTTGCGAATGGTCGGGCTGCTGTAAACAGTTCTGTTTCCAGTGAAAATAAATCCCGCCTGATGCGCATTATTGTGCAATAAAGGGAGCAGCATCACTGCAAATGTCTGCAACTCCGTATTGAATTATGCTGTATAATAAGAAAATAACAGCTTTGAAACTTAGGGGTGAAGATGGTGACCTTAAAAACCGGTATCGAGCTTGAGGAAATTTTCGATAAAGCCCATCAAACTGTAAAGAAAAAAGCTAAGGATGCGGGCGCTCCCCTATATTATATGCACACTGGCAAACGGATCAGAGAAGATGCGAATGGACAAAAATTTGTTGGCTCTTCGCGCTACTGGGTGGGTAACTGCCACTTCCATAGAATGCTAACCCCT
>NZ_CAUPYC010000079.1:0-17677 GCF_963515335.1 uncultured Paenibacillus sp.
GTTACGCCCAAACCGGAAAATTACCAACGTTTACCTCGAAGTGCATAGGTCATGTCCCTTAGCAGTTCCGACCAGATGCGGTCGTTGCCCTTCCATATTTCCGCGTCGGGAATTTGTACGGCGCATATGCGGCGCAGAGGGATCCGTTCTTCGATCAGCCCCCCCACAGCGGTGTGGTTGACGAGCAAGACGCGAAAATCGTGCACGACGAACCGGGACAGGACAGCCTCAAGCTCGGCAGCCTGCTCGCGGGTGCCGCCCGTGCGGATGAACAGGATTCGTTTGCCGCTTGCGGCCTTCTGCAGGAAACGCTCGACGCGCCGGTCGTATTTGGCTTTTACTTCGGGGTAGGCGGCGAGATGCGGCGGGAAATTGTTGTGAGTGAAGAAATCGTGGTTGGAGTAAATGTTGTAAGCCGTTTCCTTAACGAGATACAGCCGTTCGCTTGCCTTCCCCTCCACGGCAAGATGGCTATAGTCCATAAACCCGGCAAACCGGTTCGCCAGAAGCCGATTAACGTCCGACAGATCGGGAGAGGACATCCAGTCCAAAGGACCGGCGAGCGGCCGCAATCCGTTTTTCTCGAGCTGTATTGCCGCCACGCACAGGTCGCCCAGACTGTAGACGGCGCTGTAAGCGCCTTTCAGATCGGCCAGTTTCATCATGCGATCACATCCTTTAGGCAAATGAAAAAAAGCTATGTACCATTGAATGCATACGGCCTCTTCCTTGCTTGGATGATGGCAGATAGGGGGCGCATTTGTGCGCTATGCCCGGCAAGTATGCCCTTACGTTTGCCGGTGCGGATCATACACTAGCAGAAAGTCCGCTACGCAGGAGGGAACATCCGTTATGTCCATACTTCGTCTGGAGGCCGCACCGTACACGGCGATCGACTCCCAGTACATCCAGTCGGTCGACCTGACCGTAATCAACATCGGGTCGGAGGCGTTCGACATCCTTGCCCACGGCTATAATCCTTACGGGGTGTTTCATGTCGCCCTGTTCCATATGGCGGCGGGCGCGGTGGCGACGATCCCGGATCTTATGACCCATTACACACCCTTCAGCCTGCTTCTGGTGACCAATATCAACCATTACAACACTTTGGGAGCAACCGTGGCGGCCAAAAACAACGGGAGCCTGGTCGCTTTGTTTACGCAGGACAATTTTATAAGAATCCACTGAGGCAGGGGGTGGAGGCAAGTGAATGTTTTGTTCGTGTACTATGTGCCGAGCGGCGGGGTGGAAACGCTGAACCGCCAGCGGTGCAGGGTGTTGCGGGAGTACGGAATCAGCGGGCACTGCCTGTATTACCAGTGGGGCGCGGGTATGCAGAACGCAACCGATTTCCCGGTTTATGTAACGAGGGACGATATTGCGCTTAAACACATTCTGGATTCGGGAAATTACCGGGCCGTTGTGGTGACGACCGATCATGCGAGCTTCGAGCGATTGCGGCTTCTTGGTTATGCAGGGAAGCTGATTCTGGAAATCCAGGGCTACGGGCCGAAAGAGGTGGCCAGGGCGCAGCTGACGTCCGCCGTACCGGTTGTAAACGCTCATGCCTCTGCCCTGTTGAACCCGAACACCCCCCATATCGCCGCGTTGTTCCGGGAGCTTTTCCCGCACATTCCCCAGTTCCATTTCAACAACTGCTTCGATGCCGGAACGTTCACCTACCGTTTGGGAGCCAAGCCTCCCAACCCGATCGTCGCGTGGATGGGAAGGATCGAAGACAACAAAAACTGGCGGGAGTTCCTGCACATCGGACACCGGTTGACCGATCATTATCCGGATCTGCAGCTGTGGATGTTCGAGGACCCGAATATCTCGATTCCCGGCGAGCGGGAGCAATTTGCCCGGTTGATTGCGGAGCTGGGGCTGGGACAACGATTAACGGTTCGGGCGAATGTCCCGCATGCCGACATGCAGCATTATTTATCGGCCGTCGGGGATTCGGGAGGCTTGCTGCTGTCGACATCCAAGGTGGAAGGCGCACCCTACGGCATACTGGAAGCGATGAGCTGCAGGTGCCCGGTGCTGACGACCGACTCCGACGGGGTCTCCACATCGGTTTATCACAATGCGACCGGCAAGTTTTACGTGCTCGGCGACATTGCGCATGCCGTTGCGGAAGCCCGCGCATTGATGGACGACGCGATACTGCGCGAGAATATCCGGAACGCCGCGCAGCAGCATGTCCAAGCAGGGTTTAATCAGCATCTGTACGCCCACCATTTCATCCATATGCTGAATTCGATTTGAAAGGCGGAATGCGCATGACAACAAAATACAGCCGCAAGACCGGAGCCTCCGCCGGCAGCTTTGCGCCGTTTCCTGTCGGGAAGGAGGAATTGGTGCTTACTTCCGTTTATATGGACGGCCTGGCTCCCAACGACCGCATCGTGCTCAAGCCGGAGATCGGCTGGGCTAAGCCTGTGCACTGGGATACGGGAGAGCTTGAGGTCATGCTGCGTGAAAATTCCCCCGACGGGCAGGTTGTGTACTGGACGCTGGAAACCTGCTTTGAAAAAGCGCTGACCTCGGAGAGCTGCACCGTACGAGGCGGCAAGTCCGTGAAGGTCTTCTATTTGACTGTCCGGTCTTCGGAAGAGCGCGCCATGATTACGGGGCCGTATTCCCTGCAGGGAACCGTATTTGCCGAATGACACCTTCTCCAAGACCGGGAATCGAAGGCCGGCACCGGCCGTTTAGCGACGGTCATCTCGTCCGAACCGGGCCAGGTACGTTTCCCGCAGCCCTTGTTCGATGTCGTAATGCGGCTTCCACAGCAGCAGGCCGCGGGCTTTTGCGTTGGCCAGGCGGCTATGGAGTATGTCTCCCGCTTTGCGCGGACGGTGCAGCACCCGCACAGGGCGGCCGTGCAGGCTTTGAAGAATGGCGGCCAGCCGGTTGACGGACGTTCCCGATCCGGTGGCGATATGAATCGTTTCTCCGTCTCCCCGTTCGGCGGCCGCCAGATTGGCTTGAACGACGTCCTTCACATAAATGAAATCGCGGGTTTGCTCCCCGTCTCCGTTGACGAAAAGGGACAGGCCTTTCTCGATTTGATCCAAAAATACCGCCACCACGCCGCCCTCGCCCTTGACCGTCTGGCCGGGTCCGTAAACGTTGCCGTAGCGGAGCACCGTGTAAGCCAATCCGTGGAACTGATTGTACAGGCGGATATAATGCTCGGCTGCCAGCTTGGATAAGCCGTAGAAGGAAATCGGCACGGTCGGATCGTTCTCCGTCAGGAGCTCTTTTTGCAAATTCCCGTAGACGCCGGAGGTGGACGCAAAGACGATTTTGCGGACGTCGGCGTCCCGGGCGGCTTCCAGCACGTTCAGCGTCCCGAGGACGTTCACATCGGTGTCGAAACCCGGCTGGAGGATGGAGCGCTGAACGTCGGCCTGGGCGGCCAGATGAAAAATGACGTCCGGCTTCACCGACTTAATCGTTTCCCGGGCTTCCGCGCCGCGGATATCCGCCGTGTGCAGCACGGCCCCGGCATGCACCCGGCTCGCGTCGCCGGAAGACAAATCGTCGATTGCATGAACCTCGAAGCCGAGGGCGATCAGTTCGTTTACCAGATGGGAACCGATAAAGCCGGCTCCTCCCGTCACCACCGTTTTCATATATTTCTGCCTCCCGCAATGGTATCGGATTGTGTATTGTACGTGAAGCGGGCGGAAACGGTACCGGGACAGAAGACCGGTTCCGTTCATATTTGAGATCTGCATGCGAGCAGTGGAAAGGATGAAAGACATGTCGAACAGCTGTAACAGAAGCGCGACGGGTTCATGCTCGGATGCGGGAGGTTTTCAAACACGCGCAACCGGCGCCGCATCCCACGCGGAGGGATCGAATACGCTTGCGGAAGGTTTCGCTTCGCACGCGGAAGGGTTTCAAACCAATACGAGGGGCGATTTATCGCATACGGAAGGAACGAATACAGTCGCGGTCGGTGTCGCCTCGCACGCGGAAGGCAACCTGACGAGAACCAATGGGGACAACGCCCACTCGGAAGGGCTGTTTACACGGGCGGACGGCGCTTCTTCCCATGCGGAGGGGAGTGGTACGATTGCCGGGGGAGCGGGTTCCCATGCGGAAGGCTCCAACACGTTCGCCGCCAATTTGTTTGCCCATGCCGAGGGAAGTTTGACTTTCGCAGCGGGCATCGCTTCCCATGCGGAAGGTGAAAATACGACGGCTGGCGGGACGGTTTCCCATGCCGAAGGCCAAGGCACGAGAGCGGAAGGGGAGTCGTCCCATGCCGAAGGCGACCAGACCGTCGCCGGCGGCCGGGCGTCCCATGCGGAGGGCAGCCTTACGGAAGCGGCAGGGATCGCATCGCATGCCGAAGGACAACGTTCCGTGGCCTCCGGGGATCTCTCCCATGCCGAAGGGAACCAGACGGACGCATCCGGCCAGAATGCCCATGCCGAGGGGGCGTTAACGGTGGCGAGCGGTTTTACATCCCATGCGGAAGGTGTCGGCACGTTGGCATCCGGGTTTTTTTCCCACACGGAAGGGCAGTCCACAGATGCGAACCTGCTGGAAGGCGTCCATGTGATGGGAAGGTTCGGCGCGGCGAATGAGCTGCCGTATTCCTGGTATCTGGCGAACGGCACCGATGCGTCCACTCCGGGCCTGGCGGCGAAAATTTTAAGCGACGGCAACGTGAAAATCGACGGAACGGTCACAAGCCCCGCGGCGGATTACGCGGAGATGTTTGAAACGGCGGACGGGCATCCGATCGAGTTCGGGTATTTTGTCGCCTTGGACGGGCATAAAGTTCGTAAAGCGACCGCCCGGGACGACTACATTGCGGGCGTCACAAGCGCCAGACCGGCGTTTCTGTCCGATGGCGGCGAGCTGCGCTGGAAAGGGAAGTACGCCACCTCCGAATGGGGCGAAATCTTGTACCGCGACGTAACGCTGCCGCCGGTACTGGACGCGCACGGAAACACGGTTGTGCCGGAACGGACGGAACGCGCGCCTGTATTGAACCCTGTTTGGGATCCTTCTCTAACCTATATCCCGCGATCGCAAAGACCCGAATGGGTAGCCGTCGGGATGCTCGGGAAGCTGCTCGTTCGCGATAACGGCCTTTGCGAAAGCAACGGCTATTGCAGTCCGAACGACTTCGGAATCGCCGCTCCTTCGGAACATGGATACCGCGTTCTGCGGCGGACGGGACCGAATCAAGTCCTGATCCTATTCCGCTGACCGCTATATGTTCGATTGCTTGTATTAGCGCCGCAGGATAGAAGATTCATAGAAACTTACAGCCATTCCCCTTGTGACAAGCGGGGAATGGCTGTTTTCCGTTCAAGTCAACAGCACGCGGCTGACCTCGTACGAATTGTTTTTTTTGCGGAATTGCGTCGGCGTGAGGCCGAAATGCTTCGTAAATACTTTGAGAAAGTAATTGCTGCTCGAGAACCCGACGCGCTTGGCGACGCAATCGAGGTTGTCGGAGGAAGCATGCAGGAGCTTCGAGGCGATTTCCAAACGGATTTCCGTTAAATATTGAATGGGGGAAACCCCGAACTTTTTCTCGAATTCCCTGGATAAGTGATATTTCGACAGCTGCGCGGCGGCAGCCATTTCATTCAAACCGATCGGCTCGGCATAATGGGTTTCGATAAACCGCTTGCAAAGATCGGTTTTCGACGTAGACGTCCGGTTGGCCTGATGCTCATGGGCAAGACACATCAGCTCCATGATGAACGTGTAAGCGAGCTTGGCGCCCTCGTAAACATGGTGAATGTCGTTCCGGACCGCCTTACGGTATAAATCCCACATGAGCGAATGGACGGCGGAATTCTCCGGAATGGACAGCACCGGTCCGCTCATGGCAAGAAGCTGGCGCCATAATAGAAGCGCGTTCTTGTCGAATTCCAGATACAGCACTTCCCAGTGATCGGAGCATGGCGGCAGCCGGTAGCAGTGGTCGCCCGGAATTTCAACCATAAAGGCTTCACCCTGCTTGAGCTTGTACGTTTTTCCGTTATGCTCCAGCTCGCCCTGTCCGCTCACCGAATATTGGAAAACGCACTGCTCCTCCGGCCGTTGCCGCCCGTTCCAATTGTAACTGTGGGAGCTGTTGATTTCCCAGCCGACACCTTTCAGCATGATCATCGGAAACGACAGGTTGAAGTGAAATCCGACGGATGTCCTCGGCAAACCAGACAGCAATAAAATACACCTCCGCGTATTTTTTTACACTTGTGGTTCCGATTGCTTCTGAATTACAGTAATTATAGCACAGGATGATCCGCTGCGTTGATACCGCAATATCCATTTTTGAAAAAGTTTTCTCAGGCAACCGGCGGATCGCCGGCTGTCCGGTGCATGGAGCGTCCGTCATGTTCTATTATTCTTTTGAGGAGGTGGGGTTTATCGGAAGGATGATGCACCCGAAGAGGCGTTAAGAAGGGGGCGGCAGGCGCATTTTTTGCAAGATACGGGGATAAAAAAAGACTCCCTAAGGGAGCCAAAAGAAAAAGAATAAACCCAACCCCACTATAAGCCCAAACCCCGGTAAGAGTCAATGAGGCGAGCAGCGTCACAGCATTCCACAACTTTTACGGAGGTATTGATCGATGAAAAAAATGACTACGCTTTCAATCTCAATTATTCTTATCTTTTCTATTTTTCTGGCGGCTTGCGGCGGCAATAACGGCGGGGCGCCGGCAAATACGACGACCGGCGGGAATGCGGGCAACGCAAAAGAAACGAACGCTCCGGCGGGCGGTGAGACCGGCAAGAAAGTGGAGCTGACGATGTCCGCTTGGGGCAATCCCGCTGAATTGAAAGTGTACCAAAGAGCGCTTGATGCGTTCATGAAAGAGAATCCGAACACCAAGATCAAGCTGATTCCGGTTCCCGGCGATTACGAGCAGAAAATCATGACCGAGTTGTCCGGCGGCGCCGGTCCGGACCTCTTCTATGTCGGTGACGGGCTGATGTCCAAGCTGATCGAGAACAAGTCGATCGTGGACCTGACCGAATTTGCGAATTCCGAGCTGAGCTACGCCAAACCGGATGAATTCGCTCCCGGACTTTGGGGCCCCGCGAAAGTGGGCGAGAACATTTTCGGTATGCCGGTAGACAGCAATCCGATGGTGCTCTATTACAATAAAAAGCTGTTCAAGGACGCAGGGCTCAAGACCCCGCAGGAATATTTCGATGAAGGCTCCTGGAACTGGGAGACGTTCAAAATGGTAGCCGAGACATTCCAATCGATGAAAAAATACGGCTTTGTGCAAGAAAACTGGTGGGGCCCGATGCTGAACTGGATCTGGTCCAACGGCGGCGAAATGTACGACGAGAACGGCAATTACGTGATGGACAAAAACGACAAGGCGAAGGAAGCGCTTGCGTTCGTCTCCGATCTGGTCAAAGGCGGGGGCGTGATTTATTCCGGTTCGCTTCCGCAAGGCCAAGGGCAGGACGCCATGTTCATGTCCCAGCAGGTGGCAATGGTCGGCGCCGGACGTTGGCTGACTCCGATGTTCAGCGAGAACAAATCGCTTGAGTTCGATTACATTCCTTATCCGACAAATACGGGCAACAAGACGGAAACCGCCGCGGTTCCCGCTGCGTACCTGGCGCTGAACGCGAATTCGAAAAACCAGCCGGAAGCGCTGAAAGTATTGACGTATTACGTCTCGAAAGCCGGCCAGGAAGCCCGTCTCGCCGACACCGGCAACGCCATTCCGTCCATTGCGGGCCTCGATTATGTCGTGACGGATAAAGGGATTCCGGAGCATGCGCAATATCTGCTCGACGCTCGTGAAAAAGGCGTTTCCTTCGGAGCTCCGAGAGCGGCCGCGGCGCTGGTTCCCGGTCTCGGACAAGATATTCAGGAGCTGTACGATCTGATGCTGCTCGGCAAAGCCGATCCGGAAGCGACGATCGCGGCGATCACCAAAAAGGTGCAGGAGAAAACGGCCGAGGCGGCCAAGTAAATAGCGGGATCTTCCATTACACTGCGGCTTTATCCAAAGGGAATCTTCGGATTCCCTTTGTCTTCCATCCAAACGAATTCGGTAGGTGAATACATCTATGCTGGACCGCAACAGAAATTTCTGGGGATACTTTTTTATCGCGCCCCAACTGATCGGGCTGTTGGCATTCTGGGTTTTCCCCTTGTTTTTTACATTTGTCATGAGCACGATGAAATGGGACGGTTTCGGAGCCAAACAATTTATCGGCCTGGCTAACTTCATCACGACGTTCTCTGACCCCGATTTTCAAAAGGCGCTGCTCAACACCGTGTATTACACCGTTCTGACGATTCCCCTCTCGGTTGTTTTGGGCTTATTGGTAGCGCTCGCCCTGAACAAAGTGAGAGGCAAAACGTTCTATCGCCTCTTCTTCTTCATGCCCGTCGTCACGAGCTCTGTTTCCATCGGGGTGATCTGGATGTGGATTCTGAACGGCGATTTCGGCATATTGAACCAATTGCTCGGCTATGCAGGCATTCAGGGACCGAAATGGCTGACCGATACCGCCTGGGTTATTCCGTCGATCGCGATGCTCAGCATCTGGTGGGGCTTCGGGTTCAACATGGTCATTTTTTTGGCGGGACTGCAAGGCATATCGCCGACTTATTATGAAGCCGCCGAAATCGACGGAGCGAACGGGTTTCGCAAGTTTTGGCACATCACCCTGCCGCTGCTCTCATCCACGACCTTCCTGATTACGACGGTGGCGATCATCGGATCTTTCCAGGTGTTCGACCAGGCGTTCGTCATGACCAACGGCGGGCCGGCCAAAGCGAGCTATACGCTGGTGTACCATATTTTCGACAAGGCGTTCATCGAATTTAAAATGGGACAAAGCGCATCCGCGGCGACCGTGCTGTTCGTCATTATTTTGGGATTGACGCTGATCCAATTCCGGGGTTCGAAAAGGTGGGTGCATTATGAGGGCTGAAGCAGATACCAACGCATCCGTCGTCGTGACGAAGGCAGCCCCGTCCGTTCGGAGAAAAGCTTCGTCGTTCTCGCTGTCCCGTCTGCTGCTGCATGCGCTGCTCATCAGCGGCTCGCTCGTATTCCTTTTCCCGTTTCTGTGGACGATCAGCAGCTCGCTGAAGGATATGGGACAAATTTTTATGATTCCGCCGACGTGGGTCCCCGATCCGTTCGTCTGGTCCAACTTCTCCCGGACGCTTACCGCGATGCCGTTCGACCTCGCCTACTTTAACAGCTTTTATATTTCGATTACTGTGGTGGCTGCCGAACTGCTCACCAGCTCGATGGCGGCTTACGCTTTTGCGAAAATCCGGTTTCGGGGCTCGAATGTGATATTCATCGCCTTTATCGCGACGATGATGGTGCCGAAGCAGGTGATCATTATCGCGCTGTATGTCTTTATGAAGCAAATCAACTGGGTGGATTCCCATCTCGCCCTGATCGTGCCGGAGGCGATATTCAAGGCGTTCGGCGTCTTTATGCTCAGGCAATTTATCAAAGGGCTGCCGAACGAGCTGCAGGAGGCGGCCGTCATCGATGGAGCCAATCCGCTGCAAATCTATTGGCATGTCATTTTGCCGCTTACAAGGACGGCGCTCGCCGCGTTCGGGATTTTCGCTTTCAAGGATATCTGGAATCAATTTATGGAGCCGCTTGTTTTCCTCAGCACGCCTGAGAAATACACGGTGCCTCTGATGCTCAACATGTTCAAAGGCTTGTATGTGGCCGATTGGCCGCTGATGATGGCGGGAACCGCGATCGCGGTTACGCCGGTGCTGATCGTGTATCTGTTGGCCCAACGGCAAATTATCGAAGGGATTGCGATGACGGGAAGCAAGGGATAGGGGGTGCAAGAAAGTGATACGGATGTATCATCAATCATCAAGCTGATTTCTCTTGCTCTCGAATTGCGAACGGGCTGCCGCTAGCGGCAGCCCCATTTTTTTCAGCTTTACATGAAGCATCTAATATTTCCGACTTGCTCATAATTAGATACGTAATTTACTCGTAATTATGCTATAATTGTACCAAGAGCAATTTCGTTAAAAGGAGTGAGCACATGCCTACAATTCGTCCTATTTCAGATTTGCGTAATCATGCCAATGAAATTTCCGAATTTTGCCATAGAGAACGGGTGCCTGTCTTTATCACCAAGAATGGAACGGGAGACATGGTTGTTATGAGTATCGAGGATTATGAACGCCAGCAAGCTTTAATTGAGCTTTACAGCAAGTTGTCCGAAGCTGAAGCTGAAATTGCAAACGGCGCTGTCGGAGAGGATTTCTTGGAAGTAGCCCAGAAGCTGAGGTCGAGCATTCGTGGAAAAATATAAGGTTCTGATCTTTCCTGCCGCGAAACGGGATTTACAGGACATAATCGACTATATCAATGAACAGACATCTTTTGATGATATCAAGCTGTACGATGAGATCGTGGAGCATGTGGCATCACTTGCGGAGTTTCCATTTCGGTATCCGTTGATGAAAAACCCTGTTCTTCGAGCCAAAGGTTACCGCGTGTTGGCGGTGCATCGTTATCTGGTGTTTTATGTTGTCATGGGCGATGTAGTGCAGATCAGGCGTATATTACATGGTAAACGGCAATACGAATTTCTATTGTAATTATAATGCCAATCAGACGAAAGTTGTCCAACTCGTGGGCAAGGCGGGTCGCAAGGCCGTCGCGACGCATTCGATCAGACGACCGAAGAAGAGCTGGATAACCTCTTCAACGTACACTTCAAAGGAGTTTTCTTTCTGACGCAGAAGCTCCTTCCGCTCATCAATGATGGCGGGCGGATCGTGAATATCTCTACTGGCCTTACTCGCTTCTCAGTGCCGGGGAGCGGCGCCTACGCGTCCATGAAGGGTGCGATTGAGGTTCTGACACGCTATTTGGCAAAGGAGCTAGGTAGGCAGCGTATCGAGGTCTCGGGTGGAATGTCTATTTAAGCCCAAGGGGCGCCGGATTCGGCGCCCCTTCTTCAGCAAAACTTGCCGTTTCAGACGACGTGGTGAACCGTACCACAAATAAATGGTGTATCATCCTTAAGGGCAATTATCAGGCAGGAATAACTCTGAAAAGACTCTTGCCATTCGATTCAAACATTAGCAATACAATCGAGTAGAGGTTTTTGTAAGCGGATAAAGTGATCTTTCACTGCATTCCATTCAATCGCGTACAGCATGCGAGGCATGGGCTCCTGTTCAGCATCCTCGAAGAAGACCAAGCTTTTGACGATGTGATAGTAATTAATGGAGCTTCCAGGGAACTTGTCAGAAAGTCGTGAGATGAGAGTTGACACGGAAATACCGTGCTGCTCCAGAGCATACAAATCAATAAAATCTTTCTTAGCTCCCCGTTGACTGGCTGCAATTAATTTCATGATGCCGATGTCGAGTAAAGAAGCCATTTTCAAATTGGGCATATCGGCTGATACGATTAGGAGATCAAGAAGGGGGCGCGGATAATATAGCCAAGTAACCTGAACGCCATTAAAAATGCCATGGAATGTATTCGGCTTAGCCTCTGTGATCATCAGTTGTCCGCAGTTGGACAAGCCGCCTTCAATTTGCTCAGAGGTAAAGGGGGTTGGAGTAAACCAGTCGAAGTCGATTGATTCGCGATGCCCCAGCAAAAGTGCCAACGCGGTTCCGCCCGCCAGATAACAATCGGGTACAGGCTCAGATTCAAGGATATGGTTCAGAACAGATTGTCTGGCTTGGTCAATGACATTCCAAAACAACGCATCTCCTCCTCCTCGAGATTGAAATAGGTTTGCCAGTACCGTGCTGTCTTACGGGATAAGTTTCGGCTGGATTGAACCGTCTGGCGAATGTCATCAATGGTATAAGTGTGGAAAAGCCATTGTAAGGTATAATGGTCGCCTTCGTTAAGAAGCCGTTCAATGATAAAGCGTCTGTGGACGTCAGGTTCCAACTGTTCGATATGTACATCCCAGAAAAACGGGTTGAAATCAGCAGGAATTTGTTTATGCAGGTCAGGCATCCTCATTCGCCTCCACAGCAGCATTCGTTACTATTATTGTACAATTTATGAATGGTCAAACCAAGCCCTTCATTCATAACAACGGAATGAACCGCTTTCGTATTGTTTCACGCCGCGGTGTACGAAATTTTTTCTTAGCGGTGATGCGTAAAATACCACAAGTGAATTTCGGCTTAGCGATGATACGCTGAACCGTACCGCAAGTAGCGGCAAATTCAATGCAATTGTCACAAAAAACATGCCGTTACAGACAGCGCGGAGAACCGTACCGCAAGTAACGGCATCGTTTAAATGGCTGCTTGTTTGAGTCTAAACAGTCGCTCCGGCTTCAATTCACCGCTCAGCTCGGTTACGCCTCCAATGACAACGTTCGGGTCGCGGTATCCCAGGCCGCTTTCATTCCCAGCAGCCGTCGTGCTTCGGAAGCCGACAGGTACAGGGAGCCATTTATAGTCTGGGGAGCTGTCTGGAGCGAGATCGGCTGATTCGTTGTGTTGTCCCTCGCCGAATAGCTTTCCGCGGCGATCGCCACCGATTTGTTTCCCAGCGTGATTTGCGTCTTCCCCGTAGCCGTGTTGTACGCAATTTTGCCGCCCAGAGCCGTAATCGCAGGCTTTAACGGAAGGTAGATGCTGTTGTTAATGATAACGGCGCCCGGGGTCAGCGTATGGGCTTGCCCGTTAATGTTCACATTGGCGTTTGCGTCCTTGTAATCGAACGAGCTCCGCCGTTCCGGCTCCTTCAACACGGCAGGCTGGGTAACGGCAATCAGCTTGTTCTCCGTTTGAATCAGCACGATGCCGTTCTCGACAAGGGTCGGACCGAATCGTTTGCCTCCGGTCTGCACACGGCCGATCGCATTGCCGGTTCGAACGTCCAGGAAGGAAAACTGGCCGTCGCTTTCTCCAACGTACATACCTCTGCCTTTCAGGTCCAATCGCGCGATAGGCGTCTGGATACCCGCATACGGGACGGTTTGATTATCGACCAGCTTGATGCCGTATAACCGGTTATCGCCGCCTTGGACGAACAGCTTGCCGTCATGCGGCCCGGCGATAAAACGGCCTGCGTAATTATAAGTGCGAGACAACGCCTGCGCAGGATCCAGATCCCGGACAAAGCGCTTGATCGTGCTTCTCGCGCCGTCCCGTCGCGGGTATAGAAGATCGCTCGCCTTCCGACACGCGGAATCTGGCGGCGTTTGATTTGAATTACACCGCGGGGGAAACGACCTATGCCATGATCGCCGGACGCGGGCAGCCGAGGAAGGTGACGGTAAACGGCCGGGAGATTTTCCGTCAGGACAATCTCGAACAGGCGCCGGTTGGCTGGAAATACCTGGATGACAAAGGATTCCTTCTGTTAAAAATCGAGCATTCCGGCAAGGACAACGTCAAAATCCACTACTGAACAGGCAAGGGGCTGTCCGAAGTCCGCCGGCTTCGCGACAGCTCCTTGATTGTAAAGCCAGCCGCCAACGGCGACCGCCAATCGCAAACCGTCCACCGCGACCGCAAACGGCGAAAAGGGCAAAAAAAAGCCTTCGGGATTTCACCTTTCGGTGAAGCGCCGAAGACCCTTTTCATGAAGCCAATATACGATACGTTTCGCCAGCCTTGCGGTCAGTGAGTCACGTGACGGTCGCGGCCGCGCATCGCACGCAGGATCGCGCTGACGACAAGCACAAGGACGATCGCGCCGATCAGTGCCGGAATCAGGTAAATGTCGCCCGTTTCCGGACCCCATTCGCCTAGCAGCGCTCCCCCGAGCCATGCCCCGATAATACCTGCAATAATGTTACCGATGATCCCGCCTGGGATGTCGCGTCCGACGATCAGACCTGCGAGCCAGCCGATAATACCACCGACGATAAGATACCATAAGAATTCCATGTTTCCCATCTCCCTTTGTATGTTTTCTGTTTATCTGCCTCTCATTACCCGCCTGACCGGGAGCTAAACATCCAAGCCTTTCCGAAGCGGCCTGAAAGGCTGTATCCGGCGGAGTACCTGACGTTTTTTCGGGACTTGCACAATTTCGATTCAACGTGAAATATTGCTCCGAATATACTATACTTAGCAGACTGACGCGCATCGGTCTGTTTTTGGTTATGCGGGAGGAGACGGATGATGAAGCTTGGAAATTCCCCCTATCTGCTGCTGGTGCTGGCCACCTGCATATGGGGAAGCAATTTTGTGGCCGGCAAAGCGCTGGTGGACTCGATTCCGCCGGTGACGCTCGCCGCCGCCCGGTGGGGCGTCGCCTTCCTGTGCCTGCTTCCTTTCTTCGGCAGGCAGGCTTGGCGGCAGCGCCGGGAATACATAAGCCGTTGGAAAACGGTCTTGTTTTTATCCGCGACCGGAGTGGCGGGCTTCAATACGCTGACCTATATGGCCGTGCAGTATACGGGCTCGATCAATGCGGCGCTTATGAATTCGGCGACGCCCATTCTGGTCGTCATGCTGGCGTCGCTCATGATGAAAGAGAAATTGGCCTGGGCGGCGATGCCGGGGATTCTGGTATCGATGGCGGGCGTCCTGTGGATTGTCGGCCGCGGCAGCCTGGAAGCGCTGCTTGGCCTCTCGTTCAATAAAGGCGATCTTCTGATGCTGCTTGCCGTCCTCTGCTGGGCAATGTACTCGGTCGGAATGAAAAAGGCGGCGGGGCTCTTCCCGCCGAGCGCCCTGCTGCTGGTGCAGACGGCTGTCGCGGTTGCGCTGCTGATGCCGCTCTCCCTGGCGGAGCTTCTGCTTGAGGAATCCGGAAAAATTGCGGAAGCACCGTCGCTCGCGGTTGTTAGCGGGATCATTTATTTGGGCTTGTTCGCTTCAATCGTTGCTTTCCTTTCCTGGAACCGGGCGATCGAGCTGGCCGGTCCGCAGCGCTGCGCCGGTTTTCTGAACCTGATTCCGTTGTTCAGCGCGATATTCGCGACGATTTTCACCGGTGAATCGATTCGGATCTACCATGTGCTCGGCGCATTGCTGATCATTACCGGCGTGTACATGACGAACCGCACGAAGAAAAATGGACAGCCGCAAGAGGGATCGCGCGGGTAGGCGGCAATCCCTCTGTCGTTCTGTTAGAGCTTGAAAGCTGTCATTTTGTTCAGACGATGTTCATTCGGATATCCTCACAGCCCGGATCAAACTCGATGTGAAGCTTTTTTTCGCCCAAATACCAGACGTTCGCTTCTTCCATGTAAAAGGTGACGCCCTCGACTGTTGTCTGCAAGGCGGGATTCGTCGGGCTGTCTTTCATCACGCCGAGCGAATAACCGGGTTTGACGGTTTCGAAGCCTCCCAGGCGAACGAAAATTCGCACGAAATCTCCGTCGTTTAAACCCATTTCCCGCTTGTACCATTACGCAGCCGGCGGCTCTACCGCGATCTCAGCCATTTGGCATCCTCCTCTTCAGGCGTCCGTTACCCTTATCATACCCTATTATAAGCGGTCGTTCATCGAAGCAAAAAGCAGGCTGGCGAGCAGCCTGCTTTCTATACGCGAAACGGTCAATAAGACCGGGCTGCCGCGGAGGCCGCGGCGATCTCCTGTTGTCCCTTTGCCGTAATCGACACCGCTCTGAACAGGCTCCTTGAAATGAGCTCCGCCATGCACATGACGACGTGCAAACGCGTATTTTGCAGCACTATGACTTCCGCGAAGCCTCCTACGTTCACAATGCCGGTCATATGAATGTCGCCGACGGGAGGAAGCTGCTTTTTGACGCCCGCTCCCGGCAATACCGGGCCCTCGCCGACTTCGATGCATCCCACGCTGGAAGCTTGTCCGAGAGAAGCATCGATGCCGATGATGAATGGATTGCGTGTTTTGCGGTGGAGATCCTGCAGCGTTTCGTCCAAATTCAGCGCATGCACGGGCGATTCAAGCGTGCCGTACAGGTCGAACATGGGGGAACGGAATTTGCTGAGCGCGGAGCCGGCCAGCGGACCGAGCGAATCGCCCGTGCACCGGTCGGTGCCGACGCAAACAACGGCAATTCTTCGTCCGGAATGAACCCCTTCGAGGTGGCCGACCAGTCGCTCTGTGAGCTGGAGAAAGGCGGTCGGATTCGTATAAGGAACTTTTAACGGCTCGTTATGGACGGTCGCTATTTTCATAGGGAGCTCCTCTCCGCGAGCGAATCGATTCGTTGAATCACTCTACTTGAAATATACCGCCAGTCTGATGATTAGTAACAGGGTACAAAACGTATCATAAGAATGTTGTCGCAATGTGCGTGCAGATGAGAAATAAAAACAGACATCATTCGACAACCATAATTAATAGATAAGAATAAACCCTTTGATATAGCGGCTTACAGGAATCTGTTAATTTATTGTGCATCTTTTGAATTCCTAAACGTTCCGCTTCGGTAAGCCGGGGCGGATACATTTTTATAGCTTCATCTATGGCAGAAAGATACATTTTGTCTCATGAAAAAATTACGCAATAAGTATTGACAGAGAGAGGTGCAGGGAGTAACATGACGTTAAATCATAGTAAGTCAATGGGTATTAGAGGATTATATCGACCGGACCGCCGGAGACACAATCATCGTTTGGATGAATGTGTCTTTTTTTATGCGCATTTGTCGTTCGGCTGCCCGGCTTATCGTGATTGCAGTTCAATCTTAGGTTGTGGAGGTTATGGCTATGGTCAATCGGTTGCGGGCAAAACGGGCGGTGGCCGCCGCCGCCATATTGGCGTTAACGGCTTCGCTGGCGCTGGCGGGCTGCGGCAAGGGAGAAAGCTCCGCTACGGGTGCTCCCGCCGCCGGCGGTATTGAGGTCACGGAGCTCCGCTACCAGGGGGGCGTCGGCGCGGTCACTTACCCGGAGCTGGCGGAGGATCTCGGCTATCTGGCGCCGCTCAAGCTCAAGTTCATCGGCAACACGATCAGCGGTCCCCAGGATATTCAATCGGTGGTGACCGGGGATACCGACTTCGGCGGCGCTTTTAACGGAGCGATCGTCAAGCTGCTGGCCGCCAAAGCTCCGATCACGCCGGTTATCGCGTACTACGGCGTCGACGACAACACGTGGACCGGCTACTACGTGCTGGACGGCAGTCCGATCAAGACGGCGAGAGACCTGATCGGCAAAAAGATCGCGGTCAATACGCTCGGCGCCCACCACGAATTTGTCATCAAGGAGTATCTGCACAGGGAGGGATTGACCAAGGAGGAAATCGAGCAGGTCACCTTGGTGGTTGTGCCGCCGGTGACGACGGAGCAGACGCTGCGGGCCAACCAGATCGACGTGGCCACGCTCGGAGGCGTTTTGCGGGATAAAGCGCTCGAGCGGGGCGGCATCCATCCGCTTTTCACTGACAAAGATTTGTTCGGGACGTTCAGCGCAGGCAGCTATGTGCTTACCAACCGATTCATCAAGGAAAATCCGAATGCCGCCCGCAAGTTTGTGGAGGCGACGGCCAAAGCGATCGAGTGGGCCCGAACAACGCCGCGCGACGAAGTGATTGCCCGCTACGAGAAAATCATCGCCGACCGGGGCCGCAAGGAAGACGCCACCGCCGTGAAGTTCTGGAAAAGCACGGGCGTGGCCGGCAAGGGCGGCCTGATCGCGGGGGAGGTAATATACACCAGGGGGGTTTTGCTCGTGAAGGAAGGCACCCGCAAGGAAGGCCCACAGGAAGCGCACGAAATATAAACCCAA
>NZ_CAUPYC010000080.1:0-17446 GCF_963515335.1 uncultured Paenibacillus sp.
CTATGCGAAAACGCCTCGCTAACGGCACGCAGTGCCGCTAATCCCGCAAACGCCGCCGCAATTTGTCTTTACTTCCCGCACAGCCTTTCCGCCCACTTGTCGTATCGGGCGCTGATCAGACCGAATTCGATCGAACCGTCCAGCAGCCGAATGAGGCGTTCGAGCAGCGGCTTTGCGCCCGCTTCGCGGAAAACGAGGTTGTCGAGACCGGCAACTGTGGCCAAGCCTGTTTCGGCCAGCCGGCCGGCGCGTGCGGCGTATACCTCCACATCGCGGCGCCGCGAATAAGGCAGGATGCACAGGTCGACGGTAAGGCGAGACTTCGGAATCCCGCGCCGCGCCGCGCATTCCAGCAGGAGCTTGACGTTGTCTTCGTATGCGCGCTCCGGCTCGTTCGGATCGTACGGCATCAGGACGATACGGTCGAACATGTCGAATGAGCCGTCGTAAGCATTCCAGAGGGCGGCGTCGAGCCACAGCGAATTGAGCGTGACGCCGCCGCCTCTCCGGGCTTCCGCAAGCACGGCGGGAGCATGGTAGGATTCAAGCCAAACCTCCGCGCCGGGCTCCCGGCGCAGCGGCGGCGTCCCTTCCTTCAAATGAACGCAGCATAGTCCGGTCACGACGGAGGGAGCGGGGTTGTAATAAGGCACAATGCGCACTAGCCGTCACCCTCCTGCAATACCCAACGCCTCGAAACGGCGCTTCATCTCCCGCACCAATTCGGCCTTCTCTTCCCGCGGCAGGAAAGCCGCCTCGGCGCCGTTCAGCGCAATGGCCGCCAGCTCGGACGGCGTAAAGCCGAAGCGCGCGGCAAGCTCCCGGTACTCCCGGGTGATCGTCGTTGCCGAAACGGTCGGATTGTCGGTATGCACCGTCACCGTAATGCCCTGCTCCATATAATCCCGAATCGGGTAATCGTGCCACCCGGACACGGCCTTGGTCTGAATATTGCTGACCGGACACATCTCGAGCGGAATGCGACGATCCCTGACGAGCTGCACGACCGCGGCATCCTCGCAAATCCGGACGCCGTGCCCGATCCTTGCGGCGCCCAGTCCCTCGATCGCTTCCCGAACGTTCCCGGGACCGCCGGCCTCGCCGGCATGAATCGTCACGGGAAGCCCCAATCCCGCCGCCGCGGCGAAAACGCCGCGGAACGGACCCGGGGGGAATCCCGCCTCGTCACCCGCCAGATCCACCGCGACCACGCCTTGGCCCGCAAACCGCGCCGCCGCTTCGACCGTCCGCAGGTTCGTCGCTTCATCGTGGTGGCGCATGCATATGACGATGGCGCGCGCCTTTACGCCGAACTGGGTTTCGCCCCGCCGCAAGCCGTCCGTCACATGCCGGATGACGCCGTCCGCGTCCAGCTTTCCGTTCGTATGAAGCATCGGCGCCCATCGAACCTCTATATATAAGCAATGGTCGGCTGCGGCAGATTCAACCGTTTCGTAAGCGACGCGTTCCAATGCCTCGCCCGTCTGCAGCAGGGGCAGAACGAACCCGAATTTTTGCAAATATTCGGTCAAGCTTCCGGTATCCTCGCCGGCCTGCATGTACGGAAGGAGTTGTTGCGGATCGCCGGCCGGAAGCTGTACGCCCTGAATGCGGGCCAGATCGAGCAGCGTGGAAGGCCGAACGGAGCCGTCCAAATGCAGGTGAAGATCAACCTTGGGCATTTCCGCGATTATATCCAATATCGTACCGCTCCCTTTATAAAGGCGCTTATGGGGAAAACCGCCCTTCTTCCCTCATAGCCGCACCGTCGTGTTTTTCCCCAAATATAGCGGTCGTGCCCGTCGATGTCAATGTTCGTACGGCCGCAGGGCAGGGAGACGCGGCAGCGTCCACAAAAACAACCGCTTTCATTGTAAATCGCAATAAAAGTGCTCCTCAGGACTTTGAAAAATAACGACGGATCCGCATAATAGAAAAATCTTGAAAGGCAATCTTGCCTGTTTGCAAATACTGAAATATGGGGTGATCCGGCGAAAATGCGCCTATGCTTTGACCTATATTATGAAATTTCACGACCGGCGCATCATGCTGTCCACAAAATGTCGATTATGGGTTATAATGAAGAAAGTTTTTGTGAAAGACATATTCTCCCAAGGGGGCACTTGAAAATGAAAAAAAGATCTGTCATGCTGGCGGTCTTGGTCCTGTTGATGGGTTTGCTCGCGGCCTGCGGCGGAGGCAATAACGGAGGCGGCGCAACGAACAACGGGGCGGCGAATAACGGGGCAACGAATGACGGCGGAGCGAACGGCGCTGCCGGCGGCGAAGGCAACGCTGCGGAGCAGCCGAAGGCCGCTTTCAAAGTAGGCATGGTAACGGATTCCGGCACTATCGACGACAAATCGTTTAACCAGGGCACCTGGGAAGGCATTGTGCGGGCAACGGAAGAGCTTGGCCTCGAGAACAAGTATTTGAAGCCGACCGGCACGACGGAAGCGGATTACACGAAGGAGATCGGCAACCTGTACGACGCCGGCTTCAAATTCATCGTCACGCCGGGCTTCAAGTTCGAGACGGCAATCTTCAAGTCTCAGGAGAAATATGCGGACGCCAGGTTCGTTCTCATCGACGGCGCGCCGAAGGACGACAAAGGCAATGCAATGGTCAAGGAAAACACGGTTTCCATCTTCTTCGCGGAGCAGGAGTCGGGCTTCCTTGCCGGCGTCGCAACCTCGGTACATATTAAGGAAGGCGATGCGGGCTTCATCGGCGGCATGGAAATTCCTCCGGTGCAGAAGTTCAACTGGGGCTTCCAGCAAGGCGTGAAATATGCGAACGACAATTTCGGCACGAAGGTAACGATCAAGAAAGAGAACGTTATTTACCAAGGCACGTTTGACAACGTGGCGGCCGGCGGCCAATTGGCGGCGTCGATGTATGACCGCGGCGTGAAGGTCATCTTCGCGGCGGCGGGCGGCGTAGGCGTAGGCGCGATCAACGAAGCCAAACAGCGTGCAACCGGCGGCAAGGAAGCCTGGATCGTTGGCGTTGACGTCGACCAATACGCGGACGGCGAATATGCGGACGGCAAGTCGGTCATTCTGACTTCCGCCATGAAGAAAATCGACCAGGCCGCATATGATATGATCGTCGCCGAGACGAAAGGCGAGTTCCCGGGCGGACAGACGCTGACCTTCGACGCCAAGAACGACGGCGTCGGGCTTCCGGCAGAGAACCCGAACCTCAGCGAAGAGGCGGTCGCGAAAACGAACGAAGTGTTCGGGAAGCTGAAAGCCGGAGAAATTACGGTGGCTGCCGAACAAGGAGATTTGATCAAGTAAAGCGAATGTAAAAAGACAACCTAAAAAAAGACGGATGCTCCGTCTTTTTTTAGTGTATAAGGAAGTACAGATTTGTTTTATCATCCTTCTTGGAGGAGGAAATTTGTTCCATGGATTACGCTGTGGAGATGCTCGGCATACGCAAGGAGTTTCCGGGAGTCGTCGCCAACGACGACATCACGCTTCAACTGAAGCGGGGGGAAATACACGCCCTGCTCGGCGAGAACGGGGCAGGCAAATCGACGCTCATGGGCATTCTGTTCGGCATGTACCAAGCGGATCGCGGCATGATCAAGGTGAACGGCAAGGAAGTTCGCATCGCCAATCCGAATGTCGCCAACCGGCTGGGAATCGGGATGGTGCATCAGCATTTCAAGCTGGTGGATACGTTCACGGTCACGGAAAATATCATACTCGGCAGCGAAACCCGCAGGTGGGGCTTTCTGCTTGATACGGGCAAGGCCGCCAAACGGATTGCGGAGCTCTCCCGCAGATACGGCTTAAACGTCGACCCCGACGCCAAAATCGAGGACATATCGGTCGGCATGCAGCAGCGGGTGGAAATTCTGAAAGTGCTGTACCGGAACGCCGATGTGCTTATTCTGGACGAGCCCACCGCCGTTCTGACGCCGCAGGAAATCCAGGAGCTGGGAGCCATCCTGAAAAACCTGATTCAGGAAGGCAAATCGATTATTCTGATCACCCATAAGCTGAAAGAAATCAAGGCGTTCGCCGACCGCTGCACGGTTATTCGCCGCGGCCGCACGATCGGAACGGTTGAAGTGGCCGCGGCCAGCGAAGCGGTGATGGCGGAGATGATGGTAGGCCGCCAGGTGTCCTTCAAGGTGGACAAGAAGCCGGCGGCGCCCGGAGAAGCCGTGCTGCAGGTCGATTCGCTGTCGGTCAACAGCAACAAGAAGGTGCGGGGCTTGAACGGCGTCTCTCTCGAGGTGCGGGCGGGAGAAATTCTGGGCGTCGCGGGCGTCGAGGGCAACGGCCAATCCGAGCTGGTGGAGGCGGTAACCGGTCTGCGCAAGGCGGAGTCGGGCAGCATTCGTTTAAAAGGAGAAGAAATTTCCGGTCTCGGCATCCGGGACCGCAACGAAAGCGGCATCGGCCATATTCCGGAGGACCGGCACAAGCGCGGGCTCGTGCTGGATTATACGCTGGCCGAGAATATGGTGCTCGAGGTTTATCATCGCGAGCCGTTCTCCAAGAACGGCATTCTGAACAAGCAGGCCATCCGTTCCTACGCGGAGCGGATTATCGGCAGCTTCGACGTGCGGTCGGGACAAGGCGCGGCTTCGATCGCCCGCTCGTTATCCGGCGGCAATCAGCAGAAGGCGATCATCGGCCGCGAGATCGAAGGCGATCCCGAGCTGCTGATCGCGGTACAGCCGACACGGGGGCTGGATGTGGGGTCGATCGAGTACATCCACAAGCGGCTGATCGAGCACCGCGACCGGGGCAAAGCGGTTCTGCTCATCTCGCTTGAGCTTGACGAGGTGCTGAACGTTTCGGACCGGATCGCGGTGCTGAACAACGGCGAGCTGGTCGGGATCGTTGAAGCGGCCGCAACGAATGAGAACGAGCTGGGTCTGATGATGGCCGGCGTGAGGAAGGGAGAGACCGCATGAGAAACACGATCGTTTCCCTTCTGGCGGTTTTGTTCGGGCTTCTGGCCGGAGCGGTGCTTATGGCCGTGACCGGTCATGATCCGATCGAAGGCTACAAATATCTGATGCAGGGCGGTTTGAAAAACACGGAACGGATCGGGAACACGCTTGCCACGGCAACCCCGCTTATTTTCACGGGATTGTCGGTCGCTTTCGCTTTCCGTACCGGTTTGTTCAATATCGGCGCAGCGGGCCAAATGCTGATCGGAGGTCTGTGCGCGACGGCGATCGGCCTGACCTTCGATTGGCCGAGGGCGGTCCTGTTGACCGCCATGATCCTCGCGGGCTTCATCGGGGGGGCGCTGTGGGCTTTCCTTCCCGGTCTGCTCAAAGCCAAATACAATGTGCATGAAGTCGTCTCGACCATCATGCTGAACTGGATTGCCTACTGGACCGTGTACTATGCCGTCCCGGCCTATTTCAAAGCGGAATCGCTGGAAACCGAGTCCAGGCTGCTGCCGGAGTCGGCGACCCTGCGGGTGGCCGGCTTGTCCGAGATGTTCGACGGCTCGTTTATCAACCTAGGCATATTTCTCGGCCTGATCGGGGTTATTGTCATGGCGTTCATCATCGACCGCACGACCCTCGGCTACGAGCTCAAGGCGGTCGGCTTCAACCGGCACGCCGCGGAGTATGGCGGCATCGCGGTCAACCGCAGCATCGTCCTGTCGATGCTCATCTCGGGCGGTCTGTCGGGGCTCGGAGGCATGGTGCAGTATGCGGGCAACGCCGCCAATATCCAGATCGGCATCCTGCCGTCGCAGGGCTTCGACGGAATCGCCGTCGCGCTGCTCGGCGCGAATGCGCCGGGAGGCGTGCTGCTGGCTGCGATCTTTTTCGGTTTGCTCTACTCGGGCCGGGGCTTCATGAACGCGATGACCGAGGTGCCGCCCGAGATTGCGGATTCGATCATCGCGATCATTATCTATTTCGCGGCGACCAGCATTTTGATCGAACGGCTTGTGCGCAGATTCAGGGGCAGGCTTTCGTTAAACCGGCCGAAAGCTTCGTCGCAGCCGGGGAAGGGGGACTGACGCAATGGACGAGTTGTGGAAGATACTGCAGCAGATAGCGCCGTACGCGATCGTGTTCACCATCCCTCTCCTGATTACCGCGCTCGGCGCGCTGTTCAGCGAGCGAAGCGGGATCGTCAACATCGGTCTTGAAGGGCTTATGGTCGTCGGCGCGTTTATGGGCGCGTTCGTCGTATTTCGGCTGCAGGAGACGATGGCGAACAAGGCGGCGGCCATCTGGATCGGGCTGCTTGCCGCTTTCGCGGCGGGCGTGATCTTCTCGCTGCTTCACGCGTTTGCGAGCATCAATCTGAGCGCGAACCAGGTGATCAGCGGCACGGCCATCAATATGCTGGCCGGCGCGCTCACCGTCTTCCTGTCGCGCAATATGACGGGAAGCGGCAACATTCGCATTCAGCAAGGCTTTCTGCCGTTCGATATTCCGGGGCTTTCGGATATTCCGGTGATCGGACCGCTGGTTTTTACAAAAACCTATTGGACGACGTGGCTCATTCTGCTCATCGTCGCCATCAGCACTTTTATCCTGTACAAGACGCCGTTCGGCTTGCGGCTGCGTTCATGCGGCGAGCACCCGCATGCGGCCGAGGCCGCGGGCATTAACGTGCGGGGCATGCGCTACATAGGGGTCATGATATCCGGAGGTTTCTCGGCGCTCGGCGGGGCGGTCATCATCATGACATTCTCCGGCGAATTTTCCGGAACGGTGTCCGGTCTCGGGTTCCTGGCGCTCGCGGCGCTGATTTTCGGCCAATGGAGACCGCTCGGCATCGTTGCGGCTACCCTGTTTTTCGGCTTTGCCAGCACGGTCGCGAACGTATCGCAGGTTATCCCGTCGCTGTCGGTCATTCCGCCGTTCGTGCTTAAAGTGTTCCCGTATGCGGCGACGCTGATCGCGCTCGTCCTGTTCTCGAAAACGTCCAGGGCGCCGAAGGCTGCGGGAGAGCCGTTCGACTCGGCCAAGCGTTAGAGACGCCCGCCGGCTCGACTTTTGATTCCTGATATTGAATAATGGGGGGAGGCGGGGTTAACCGCTTCCGCCGTATCCGAATGACGGAAGGAGCCGAACGATGAATTTCACGTTTTTGGGACATCGACGGCCTTACAATCTACCATGCCGGCGACACTTCGCTGTTCGGCGACATGAAGATCATCGGCGATAGGAACCGGATCGACCTTGCGTTCCTCCCGATCGGCGACAACTTCACGATGGGCCCGGACGATGCGTTGATCGCCGCCGAATGGCTGAAGGCGAAGCGCGTGGTCCCTGTGCATTACGACACCTTTTCGCCGATTGCGCAGGACGGGCATGCCTTCGCCGAGGCGCTGGCCGCGCGCGGCATCGAAGGCATCGTGCTGAAGCCGGGCGAATCGGTCGAATTGGACGCGGGCAGAACCTGAAAACGAGCAAAAAACCTGTCTCCCGGCGAGACAGGTTTTTTGCTTCCCCCACTTGGAAGCAGCCGGTATATAATTGAGGTGTGAGGTTTATTACATAATCCGTTACGGCAGGCTGGATGCAACCGATGAGGAAGTGCGGCAGGCGGCCGAAGCGGCCAATGCGCATTCGTTTATCGTCAAGCTTCCGCGGCGGGGGTACGATACGATGCTGCAGCAGGACGGCGGCGGCATCAGCCAAGGCCAGAAGCAGCTGCTCTCCATCGCCCGCATGATGCTGGCCGATCCCTCGATCCTGATTATCCTGATTCTGGATGAGGCGACCAGCAGTATCGATACGATCACGGAGATCAAAATCCAGGAGGCGCTTTACCGGCTAATGGAGGGGAGAACGAGCATCGTGATCGCCCACCGGCTGAACACGGTAAATCAGGAAAAGTGCTTTACGGAGGAGAGGGAATTGTCGGATAATTAGAACGATAACGTTGCATATCTGAGTTCAGGAGCGATGCGAGTATGACAGTTTCGGGACTTGACAACGATCCGAACCGTTCCGTCCTTTACCCTATGCTGGATCGGATGACGGACGGATTTTACGCAATGGACAGCGACGGGCGATGCGTGTATGCGAATGCGGCCGCGTATCGCTTGGTTTTCCGAGACCAGAGCTCCCTGATAGGCAAGCTTCTCCCGGATGATCTGCCGGATACCGCGCATTCAGAGTTGTTCGCGCGGGTCGGGCAAGCGATGCTGCGGCAGCGGGCCGAACGGTTCGATTACTTCGACGGATCGTCGGGCACATGGCTGAACGTAAGCGTTTTTCCTTCCGCAGAAGGGATTTCCGTCCTGCTGCGCGACATAACCGCGGACAAGCAGGCCGCCGAGCAGACAGAGGATCTGCTGCGCAAGTCGGAGAAGCTGAAGATGGCCGGCCAGCTGGCAGCCGGAATCGCGCACGAGATCCGCAACCCGTTGACCTCGTTGAAAGGCTTCTCGAAGCTGCTCCGCGGGGCGTCGGGCGAGCAGGCCGAACGTTACCATCACATCATGGAGAACGAATTCAACCGGATCGAGATGATTCTCGGCGAACTGCTGGTGCTGGCGAAGCCGCAGACGGCAGTGTACCAAACCTGGGATGCCCGCCTGATCGTGCAGGATGTGCTGGATCTTCTCGGCAGCCAGGCGATTCTGAACGATGTCGTCATCCATACGGACATCCATGCCGGGAACTGCTCGGTCAAGTGCGAGAAAAACCAGATCAAGCAGGTGATCATGAACGTCGTAAAAAACGCGATCGAGGCGATGCCCGAAGGAGGCAATTTGCGGGTGGCGGTCGGTTCGAGCGGCGGCGAGGTGCTGATCCGCGTCGCCGACGAAGGTGTCGGCATTGCAGAGGACAAGCTGCTCAAGCTTGGAGAGCCTTTTTATACGACGAAGGATAGAGGCACCGGCCTCGGCTTGATGGTGAGCTATAGAATTATCGAAGAGCATGAGGGCAAGATCGAATTCAAAAGCAAGCCGGGGGAAGGAACGGAGGTCTGCATCCGGCTGCCCGGGCATGAGGATCCTTCGTTTTGACTTGAGAGCGATTGCATCGTGAATAAATACGGTAACGGCTGCGCTGCTCCACTCGGGGGGCGCTTCTTTTTGGCGTGCCGCCGGGTCAGGCGTTGACTTTGCAAACGTACGCTGATATAGTTTCATTATCAAATAATTCGACTAAAGTATAGTTTGCCTGTCGAAGTAAAAGGAGAATAGGATGCCATGCAACACGGTCAGCTGAAGTCGATTATCCAGCGTTACGAGCAGGCGCATTTCACCGTGAATCGAAGGCTCAATGCGCTGATCCGCAAAGATATGGGAGAGGAAATGACGCTTGATCAATATTCGACGATCCGCTACATTCTCAGCCGCGGCCGCTGCAAGTCCTCCGAGCTGGCGGACGCTTTCTGCGTCGGCAAAAGCTCGATTACGGCGATCGTAACGCGCCTCGTCGACAAACGCCTGATCTCGCGGATCCCGGACGAGAAGGATCGCCGGGTGACGTACCTGTCGGTCACCGAAGAGGGGAAACGGCTGTCGGATGAGGTCGAGGAGCGAATCCAGGAGCTGCTGTACGGTTATATGGGACAGTTCGACGGGAAAGAAGCGCTCGCTTTTATCGAAACGTTTGAGAAATTGGCCAAGGTATTGACCGAACCGGCTGAAGGGGGCCACGAGACGAAATGAGGACGATTCTGAAAATCCGGTGGCTGATGCCGGTCTTATGGCTTGCGGCCGCGGTGGGTCTGATGCTGACGGCGCCGAATATGGAGGAGCTGGTGCGGGAGAAGGGGCAGATCGACGTCCCCGAAGGCTATTCCTCCTCCGTGGCGGCCGGGCTGCTCAATGAAATGGGCGGGAATGCCGCCGACGGCGGCGAATCCGCCGTGCTGGTGTTTCACAAGGCATCGGGCTTGACGGACGGCGATATGGCTGAGATCAGGCAAGGCCTGGATAAGCTGAAGGCGGAGGGCGAAGCCTACGGGATTAAATCCGTCACGAGCCACTTCGACAATGAACAGCTTGAGAAGCTGATGGTCGCCGAGGACGGCAAAACGGTGCTGGCGCTGGTCGATGTCGACTTCGGCGGCCGCACCCCGGCGGAAGCCCGCGATGCGCTTTACGAAGCCGCCTCTTCGATCAAGGTGGAGCATTATTTTACAGGCGGCTGGATCATATCGGAGGACGTCGTACAAAGCTCGCAGGAGGGTCTGAAGAAGACGGAAATCATTACGGTTGCCTTCATTCTCGTCATTCTGTTCGTCGTGTTCCGCTCGGCGGCGGCGCCGTTCATCCCTCTGCTGGCGGTCGGATTCAGCTATCTGGTTTCCCAGTCGGTCGTCGCTTTTCTGGTCAAGTACGCGGATTTCCCGCTTTCGACCTTCACCCAGATTTTTATGGTCGCCGTCCTGTTCGGGATCGGTACGGATTACTGCATCCTGCTGATCAGCCGGTTTAAGGAGGAGCTGGCCCATTCGGGCGATAAAACGGAGGCGATCCTGCAGACGTACCGGACGGCCGGCCGCACGGTGCTGTTCTCCGGTCTGGCGGTGCTGGTCGGCTTCGTTTCGATCGGGTTCTCCACCTTCGTGCTGTACCGGTCCGCCGTAGCGGTGGCGGTCGGCGTCGCGGTTATGCTGATCGCGCTTGTGACGCTGGTGCCGTTCTTCCTCTCGGTGTTCGGCAAGGCGCTTTTCTGGCCGGCCAAAGGCTCGATTGAGCATAAGCCGAGCCGTCTATGGGGCGCGGCGGGATCGTTCTCGTTGAGGAAGCCGGTGTGGGCGCTGCTCGTGATCGCCGTGCTGATGGTGCCGTTCCTGGCGGCTTTCCGCAATACGGCGTCGTTCAACTCGCTCGATGAAATCGGCGACAAATACGACTCCGTCAAGGCGTTCAATCTGATTTCGGGGAGCTTCGGCCCCGGCGAATCGCTGCCGACGACCGTTGTGGTGAAGGTCGACGAGCCGCTTGATTCGCAGGCAGGCTTGGCGGCGGTCGAGCAGGTGAGCCGGGAGCTCGCCAAGGTCGACGGCGTGAAGGCGGTGCGCAGCGCGACCCGTCCGACCGGCGATCCGCTGGGCGACCTGCAGGTCACCGAGCAGATGGGCACGCTTGGCGACGGGATCGGGCAGAGCGAAGAGGGCTTGGGACAAATCGG
Source organism: uncultured Paenibacillus sp. (assembly GCF_963515335.1). NCBI lineage: Bacteria > Bacillati > Bacillota > Bacilli > Caryophanales > Paenibacillaceae > Paenibacillus > uncultured Paenibacillus sp. The sequence continues at coordinate 11,108 of NZ_CAUPYC010000080.1, forward strand.
CCAAGGGCTGTCGGAAGCGAGCGGCGCGCTCGGCGCGAATGCGCCGAAGCTGCGGGAGGCGGAGACAGGCGCCGGCGAGCTTGCCGCCGGGACGCAGCAGCTGAAGGCCGGCCTTGCCGAGCTTGGCGACGGGCTGAAGCGGATCGAGACCGGACTGAAGGAAGGCTCGATCGGCGCCGGCGAGCTGGCGGCGGGCGCGGCGCAGGCGAAGGCGAACGCCGACAAGCTCAGCGCGGCCGGCAAGGAGCTGTTGGCGAGCTACCGGAAGCTGGGCGGCGGCCTCGCGCAATTGTCGCAGGCGTATGCCGAGGTGGAGGCCGGCCAAGCGGCTCTGGCGGCGGGCTTGGTTGAGGCTGAGCGGGGCTTGGGCGGTCTCGGACAGAAATATCCGGAGCTGCGGGACGACCCGGATTACGTTCGGCTGCAAGGCTCGGTAAGCGGCATGCGGACGAACGCGGCCCAGCTTGGCGAGAGCCTCCGTCAGCTGAATGGTCAATTGGCCGGCATATCCGGCGGGTTAGAGCAGGCGAACGAGGGGCTTTCGCAAGCCGCGGCCGGCCAAGCGGCGCTCACGCAAGGTCTCGCTTCGCTGGCGCAAGGGCTAGGCGAGCTGCAGGCGGGCATCGGGCAGGCGGCGGGCGGACAGAGCCGCATCGTTGCCGGGCTGCCGGCGTTGACGGGAGGCCTCGACGGGCTGGCGGCGGGCCAGCGCGAGCTGCAGAGCGGTTTTGCGCAGCTGAACGGCCAGCTTGGCGAGCTTACGACCGGGCTGGATCAAAGTGTGGACGGCCTGAGCCGGGTAACCGGCGGATTGCAGTCGGCCCAGTCCTATTTGGATGAACTGGCCGGCGCGCCGGATAAGCAGCTGACGGGCTGGTTCATCCCCCAGGAAGCGATCGCGAGCGGCGATTTCCGGAAGGCGCTGGACGTTTACCTCTCCGAGGATCGCCGGACCGCCAAGTTCGACGTGGTGTTCGAGGGCAATCCTTACGAGCTCGCGACGATGGCGAAGATTGACGAGCTGCAGGCGGCCGCCGAGCGCGCATTGAAGGGAACGCCGGCCGGTGACGGCGCGACTGTGGCGGTCGGCGGGGTTTCGAGCGCCAATGAAGACTTGCGCAATATTTCGGCGGCGGATTACTCGCGTACCGTCGTGATGATGCTGATCGGCATTACGCTCATCCTGATTCTTCTGTTCCGGTCGGTCGTTATGCCGATCTACCTGGTGCTTTCGCTGCTGCTGACGTATTATACGTCGTTGGCGATTGCGGAAGTGATCTTTGTGCGGATCGCCGGACTGTCGGGCATCAGCTGGGCCGTGCCGTTCTTCGGCTTCGTCATGCTGATGGCGCTCGGCATCGACTACAGCATTTTCCTCATGGACCGCTTCAAGGAGTACCGGCACTTGAAGCCGGCGGAGGCGATTCTGCTTGCGATGAAAAATATGGGGTCGGTCATCATGTCCGCGGCCCTCATTCTCGGCGGCACGTTTGCGGCCATGCTGCCCTCGGGCGTCATGTCGCTGCTCCAGATCGCGACGATCGTGCTATCCGGCCTTTTCCTGTATGCGCTGATCGTGCTGCCGCTGTTCATCCCCGTCATGGTGCGCACCTTCGGCGAAGCCAATTGGTGGCCGTTCATGAAACGTGAAGGCGCACGCGACACAGAGGCGGAGGCAGAGGCGAAGGCGAACGATAAGGGACGCCTGGATTTGGACCCCATACAAGGCAGGTAACCGTTATGACTCCATCCGAAAAATGGGGCTGTTCCAAAAGGCAATTTATGATTTTTTACGCCCCACTTAGAGCTTGATTTCATGTGTAAGAACCTCCATCTCCACTTTACTAGTGGTTTTGGAGGTTCTTCTGCGTGAAAATTGGGACCTACTCATTTATACGAACATTTTTGGGACAGCCCTAGGCTGTTGAGAAAAGCCTAATGGGTTGAAACTACAAGGAATCCCGCAGTTGTTTACGAGATGAAGGGCCTGATCAACCGCATCCGACGGAGCGAAACGTCCGGTATTGCCGCTAAACCTGCAGAGGCCAGCGTTCTTTAAACAATCACGCTACGCCTTGTTGGAAATCCTCCAATCAATCATGCTCTTTTCGCTGATAAGCCGGTCTATGTTGCATAACGTCCAACGAAAACCCCGCATTTTTCTCCGAATCGTCATTTCCCGCATCATTTGGCTGGAGAGAATCCAATATAGCCGCAGAGAAGAGGACGACAACCTGATTTGTGTTGGATGAAATCCAATGGGCGCAATGCGATTTAATGCGCTCGGTAAGGCGTCACCGGAAAATACGCCAGGCAACGGGGCCCCGGGATCGCCCAACAGGCCGAGACAAACGAAGAGAACCCAGCATCTATAAGGATGCTGGGTTTCTCGACAAGCTGAAGTTGCACACCGGCAGGTGTGCGGCTGTTTGCGCTTATCGAGGGATATAATCCGGACTTACCGTATTCTTCACTTGGTCTGAAAATCGCTGAATCCAAAATCAGGTATACAGAAGCGTGATGACAAGCAGCTCATACAGGACAAGCGGCAGAATGGCGCTGGAGAGCACAGGCGCGAAGAAGGCGCGGGGAGCCGGATAGCCTGCCGGATAGCCGGTGTAGCCGGGGTATCCGGAATAGGCCGGATCCGGGTAACCTGTCTGCTCCGCCCCTGTCGGTCCGACGTGCAAATACAGATGGCAGCGGTCGGCGCCCATCAGGATGCCCTCATAGGTACGCCCGTCGAGCGTCTGCACGCGCACCGATAATCCGGTGCAGCGGACTGCAATATCGGCCAATGTATTTTTAACGGCCACAAGCGTCTGAAGCCACGACGGGTCGGCGTTGTAGACGACCTGCGGCAATGGTGGTTGAACCATGGACGAATTCCTCCTCGAATGTGCGGTTTTGCTTCACCATATGCATACGCCCAGGGAAGGGTGCCCGTGCGGGCGGCGATTTTTAAACCAAATTTAACTTCCTATTTCACCGGGCATTGCCTATGATGGGTTCAAACCGCTATAAACGAGGGCTGACCTATATGCGAAAAAGAGTGCTGTACATCGAGGATGACAAGGAGATCGGGAGTTGGGTCAAGGACAATCTGGAGCAGCGCGGCTACATCGTCGAATGGCTCGTCTCGGGCGACGATGCGCCGCGGTTTGTCCGGCAGGCGGATATCGTTGTGCTCGACGTGATGCTGCCCGGGCTGGACGGCTTTACCGTGGGACAGCGGCTGAAAAAGGAGACTCCGGACGTGCCGATCCTGATGCTCTCCGCACGGACGGCGGTGGACGATAAGCTGCAGGGGCTGCTTTTTGCCGACGATTATGTGACCAAGCCGTTCCACCCGGACGAGCTGGCCGCCCGCATGGAGGTGCTGCTGCGTCGGTACGGGCAGGGGATCGGCAAGGAGGTGCGCCTCGGCCACATAACGGTCAGGATCGACAGCCAGTCGGTGGTCGACAACCGGACCGGGGAGGAAATCCCGCTGACTGCGAAGCAGCTGCAGATCCTGCTGTATTTTCTGAAGAACCCGAACAGGATCGTGACGAAGGAGCAGATTTACGAGGCGGTTTGGGGAGAGCCTTTTATGGATGGCGACAAAACGGTTATGGTGCATATCCGCTACCTGCGGGAAAAAATCGAGCTCGATCCGGGGGACCCGGCGATTATCGAGACGATCCGCGGCATCGGCTACCGGGTGAAGCAATGAAGGCGCTGGTCGACAGGCTGAGGCTGCAAAACTCGCTCCTGTCCAAATATCTGCTCATCCTGCTGTGCGCGACGGTACTGCTGCCGATTGTGTATCCGCTCGTCAACGTTGTCCTCTATTATTCAACGGCGGAGGGACAATACGGGCAGGAGGGGCTTTATCAGAACGGGGCCAAGCTGGAGCGGATGTGGCATGATGAGGCGGACAAGCTGGGAGGCTTGTCCGCTGCCGGGGTGGATGCGGCCCTGCGCAGATTGAAAGGGGAATACCCGCTGGCCGCCATGTACAGGGTTGACGGCAGCGGGCGTACCGGATTGGTGCTGCCGGGAGGCACGGAGGAGAGCGGCGGCGATGTGCAGGCAGGCACGCCCGCTTCAGTCGGTGTGCCCGAGGTGTGGACGCCGGGCTATACGGTCCGGTTCATGAAGGAACGAATCAATGGCGATCCGTTCACGATCGTAGCGTTCATCGGCGGCGATGAGCGGCAGGGCTTTATGGTTTTCGAGGTGCCGCGGGCGGAGATGATATCGGAGGGACAGCGTGTCGTTCAAGACCGGAGCACGATCGTTATTGCGGGAATGCTGCTCGTTCTGGCGCTGTTTCTGTTTGTCTCGCTTATGTTCTTCTACCGCATCCGGCGGCGGCTTGTCCGCTTGCAGACGGCGATGACCGCTCCTTCGGAGAACGGCATCCCGAGTCCGGTCGAGGTTTATAACGAGGATGAAATCGGCAGGCTCGAGGGCGCGTTCAACGGCATGATCGGCAAGCTGCAGGACGGCCGCCGGCGCGAAGCCGAGGAGGAGGCGCTGCGCCGCGACCTGATCGCCAAGCTGTCGCACGATTTGCGCACGCCGATGACCGCGATCCGCGCGCACGCCTTCGGCTTGAAGGCTGAGCCGGCGCTTAGCGACAAGGGCAGGACATCCGTAGAGCTGATCGAGCGGAAAATCGGGTATCTCGGCCGGCTGATCGAGAATCTTTTCTCCTATACGCTTCTCTCCGCACGCAAATACCCGTACCGTCCTGCCGATACCGACATCGTGCGCCTCGCGCGAACGTTGATCGCGGGATGGTATCCGGTGTTCGAGGAGGAGCGGTTAACGATCGAGCTCGACCTGCCGGAGGAGACGGGCGTCCGATGGACGGTCGACCCGGAGTGGATGGAACGGGTTCTGGACAACTACGTGCAAAATGTGCTGCGTCACGCCAAAAACGGGCGCTATGTCCGGTTCGCGGTATCTCCCGAAGACGGGGGAGCGATTGTGATCGAGGACCGCGGTCCGGGCATGAGCGCCGAGTCCGCCGAGCAAGGAGCGGTCTTGGCCTATCCATAGCCGCGATCATGATGAAGGAGATGGGGCTGGAGGCCGACGTCCGCACAGGGCCCGAAGGAACGTCGATCACGATACGGAGGTAAGATGGTGAAACATGATAAGTCACTGCATTTGTCAATGATGAAATCTGCGGTACAGCGGAATAATCATTAATTCCTTGAGGATGTAGCATACGGAGGTGCAGGCGAGGATGTAATAAGTAAGTGTATTATAGGGAATGCTGAAATCAGCAAAAAAAAGGAGTGAGCACAATTGTTTTTCGTCAAAGCTTTGGGGATAGTCATCAGTTTGTTTTTGGTCACTGATGTTTCTGCTATTGAAAATGATTTTAAGAAAAATGAGATCGTCCGATCTTTTGAAAAGCAATGTGATTGTAAATTGAAGTACCCTTCTTATTTGCCATTTAAGCCATCCAGTGTAAATGTTGAAAGTGATAAGAATGGCGGCATAAGAATCATTTATGAAAATAAACGTTCAAATCAAACGCTTAATGTAGATATTGGTATTGCCAATAACTATAACCATGTTTTTAAAGGAGAAAAAGTTTTGCTCGCTGATGGGACACAGGCGAGTTATTACTACGACAGAACACGAAGCGTAGCCGAGATCATGCTTTTTGAAAAAAACGATTTATTGTACGGTATAGGGTTGAAGATTAACGAAGAATCACCAACCGGACCCGAAATATTGCGAAAAGTTGCGGATTCGATGAAATAAAGAAATAGGGAAGCGATTCTCGATCGCTCCCCTATTTCTTCTCTATTCGGATGCTCAAGGAAAGTCAGTTTGTATTTTCCCTGTTCCTGAGCATCCCGTTTGTCCTCCCCCACATGATGCAGCCAAGTAATACCAGCCGTTGGAAGGAGCATACATGTATCCGTAATTATTGCCGTTTCCTGCGCCCGCTGTTTTTAACCCATAAACCTGGCTACTATCAGATGTTACCTTAACGGCAAATCCCACGGAATGTTTACTTCCAGAATTTTGCCAATCGTAATATATCAAATCACCCTGTTCAAAATAAATAGCAGATGAGCCGGCGGAAACGTCGGTAGTAGACAGTGTTAAATATCTGCACGTGACAAGTGTGCCGTAACTATCATAGTAGCTGCATGTTCCGGTTGTAGCGGCCGTGGCCTGCCCTGTATTAGTCAGAATGATGGCTAGAGCAAAGACCAAAAAGGCTAGGGATACTTTTTTTGCCCAATCTTTAATATCTGTTATTAACATTATTAATCCTGAAATATTCACAGCACGATGCTGAAAATCCCGGAACCCATGTATATCAAG
>NZ_CAUPYC010000081.1:0-16940 GCF_963515335.1 uncultured Paenibacillus sp.
AGACACCTCCCTTTCACGGAGGTAACAGGGGTTCGAATCCCCTACGGGTCACCATTTTTTCCAATTGCCGTCTAGCCGTACATAACCGTATGAGGACGCTTAGCTCAGCTGGGAGAGCATCTGCCTTACAAGCAGAGGGTCGGCGGTTCGATCCCGTCAGCGTCCACCATCTCATTGGGGATTAGCCAAGCGGTAAGGCAACGGACTTTGACTCCGTCATGCCTAGGTTCGAATCCTAGATCCCCAGCCATTGTTACCCGCAAGAGCCATTAGCTCAGTTGGTAGAGCACCTGACTTTTAATCAGGGTGTCGAAGGTTCGAGTCCTTCATGGCTCACCATTTTTTATCCGCGCGCGTATGGCGGAATTGGCAGACGCACCAGACTTAGGATCTGGCGAGAAATCGTGGGGGTTCAAGTCCCTCTACGCGCACCACCTACATAAGAATGCCGATTGGATCCCTTGGATCTGATTGGCTTTTTTGATTTGATTGGACATACGAAGGGCTTGATAAGAAACCACAACCCAGAAATCGGTAAATTCGTTTTTCGTGATATAATATAAGTCAATAAGGCTTGTGCGGACACCTTATCCGGGTGATATCGACCTGGCTGTTGTACTGTCTCACTTCGACGAACTTCCCGTGCTCGCCCGGTTTTGCCGGCAAATGTCTTCCACTACTCATGCGTGGGAAGTATTTGTATTTAGCATCGACAGAAGATACTTGGGACGTATTTGCCACAAACGCGAATGCCCTGGCCGCTTTCATTGTGAAGCAAAAGACTGTGGCAAGACACCTCATTTACGCAACATTCGTGGTTTCCGTTTCGATCCGGCGCTATTTCTTGCTCCTGAATTGAAATTGCTGTGGAAACGGCATGAAGAGAGTATTTTGCTCGGATGGCGTAAAGATATGAACCTGATAGCACCACGTCTTAAAACATATGAATCCATACGAATCAAATGTTGGGAATGCGGAAAAAGGTTCGTATTTACAGCATCGGAGCAAAAGCATTTTGAGAAACACGGTTGGGACGAGCCGAAACGTTGCCCGGAATGCCAAGAGAATCAATGGTTCAGCAGCACGGAATTTGGCCTTGAGGGGGACGACGAAGATTCTATATGAACGAGCCGATATTGCTCAAATTGTTCAAAGAATTGAAGAAACATGCACTTAGCAAACTGATTCCGGTCTGTCGGGATAGATCGTTTCGATCGTTGATGGAGGAAATCCAAACGGCAGGGCTGTGAATTCGTAATGGAAGGGAGTCACTCGTGTCTAAATACTTGGAGCAACTTAGTCCAGAAGAGGCAAAATCTCTTTTGCGTCTTCTTTCAAAGGAAAACAGTAAGCTGGCGGCTCGCATAGAGGAACTGGCAAAAGCTAAAATAAGCGATGTGGATGCAGATAACGTCGCGGACGATGTTTATAGGGTACTTGTCAGCATAGATGTCGAAGATTTGTGGAATCGTCCAAATGGATCTAATCGTTTCCGTTATGTGGAGCCGGTTGAAGCAGCGTATGAAATGGTGGAGGAGGCGCTTGAGCCTTTTGCAGAACAACTGAAGAAGTATCGGAAGCTGGCTATGTATCAAGAGATGAAGAGGGTCGGACTGGGCATAGCCAATGGAATTCTCAAATTCACCAAGGAAGGCCAGACTGAATTCAAGAAATGGGCGCCTGATGATGCTATGGAATGGTTAGGCGGATTGTTAATGGAGTGGGAAAAAGGATGCACGGATGAAAATGAGAAAAAATGTATTCGTGAAATGAACCAACTTCTGGAGGGATAGTTTATCAGACGAAACGTCTGAACCCTTGATTGGTCTGGATATGCGATAGCTGCCAGGTGGATGAAGGATTTGAAGAAGGTATGCGAACAGCGTTGGAAAGAAGGCAAGTGGAACGGTTATTACCGGCAAATCACGACCGAATACCACCGGTCGTTGATGGAAGAGATTCGTTTTGCTGGTTAATAACGCTTATATCACCGAAATAATCGATCAAATCATGGGAAGAGGGAGTGCATCTGATCATTAGCTGGGCTGATAAAACGCCGTCCTCAAAGAGACAGGAATTCCTGGATGAATTAGCGTTGCCCGAGGAGAGGAAGGAAGTCATATCCTCCGCAGAGACTTTGCTGGATGAAATCGAAGCATTTGCGAAAAGAGTGGAGAACGGCGACTATTGCGACGGCTGGGGCTGGGATGAGGAGATTCGTGAAGAACGGGATTGGGGAGATGAAGGCTGGGCCGATGAAATGGACGAATTGTTTCTGCAGGCCAGAAGCTTATTGCTGCAAGGGGAATACAGGCTTGCTGAGGATGCGTACACCAAGCTATTCGACATACTTGAAATGGGGCAGGAGCCTGGGCATCTTCCGGGAAACCCCGATTACAGCACGATGTTGAAAGTGGATTTGATGGAGCAGGTTGCGCTCTTCCTCCGATGCATATACATGAATGCCGCTCCGCTGGAGCGTCCGGCTTGCGTTTATGAAGCGATGAATAATTATGGATATTTGACCCACGAGTTGAAATTGCAAAGCATCATAAATGCTTCCGATTCCGTGCTGCCTGACCTCGATGGTTTCCTCGCCGAGTGGATCGACTTCTTGACCCGGCAAGGGGGAGTGCACGTTAGTGTTTGGCTCCGGGAAGCGGTATGGCTCAAAGGAGGCATCCCCGCTATTTCTGCCTTTGCAAGGCAATCTGCGGATCAGTATCCAAGGGCATATATGGATTGGATTGAGGGTTTAGAGAAGGAAGCGGATACCGAAGCGGTGATCGCGGAAGCTACCATAAAGCAGCGGGACTTGCAGTGGCGATGGCTGAAGTGTTGGCTAGCAGGGAACGGGAACAGGAAGGAAAGAGCTTTATTGAAAAATACAGGAGCAAATATCCCCGGCACTCCGCATTCAGGAGCGAGCTTGCAGCATCCATGCAGGCATCCCATTTTTACAATACAATGTCAAAGAAGTGAATCATAGAGCTTGAAAAATACATAGGTGCATCCTTACGATTCTTGAGGCAGAGGAAATGTCAGTCACAGTGATTCCTATATCAATCAATAAATTCGTGTCATCCTATATGAAAAACAATCCTAAGGAACATAGACAAGATGTCGTTATAAACTTGAAAGCGGCGGTTACAGCCAAACATGAGGGAGCTTGCTGCAGCCAATGCGGGCAACCAATTTGGGCGATTGGAACAGCAATCGCAGGATGGAATGTCTGTTTCACTTGCTTGACGGGTGAGGCTGATGACTCCGAAGATTACGAAATCGATCAGGTTTGTTGAGTATGTATCAGCAAGAAGATAATGTTCATTGCTATGGGGGCTCAGGGTAACGATAATTCAAGTGTTGCACGCATTTACGTATTCGTTTATGGACTTCGAGCCTGTATATTTGCTAAACTACAATTGAGGTGAGAAGAAATGAGCCAAGTGGAAGAAGTGCTGCAACACGTCTCAGAATTGTCCAAGGCTGAGCAATTGCGCGTCTATCTTGATCTGCATCGTCGTCTTCAGGAGGATGTCGATCAGTTGGGCTTTCTAAAGCTAAGCGAAGATGCGCTTAAAGATTGGGACAATGAAGAGGACGACGTGTACAATGGCATTTAAACAAGGTACAGTGGTTCTGATTCCATTTCCATTCTCGGATTTAACCGGATTGAAGCAGCGCCCGGCGCTTGTTATGTGTTCAGAGGAGAGTCAGCAGGAAACCCGTCAGGTTATCTGCATGATGATTACTTCGACAGCAGCTACGCTCTCCACTGACTATAGTTTGACGTCATGGCAGCAAAGCGGGTTGCTGAAACCTTCAGTCGTTAAAGTGAATCGGATATTTACGATTAATTCTGATTTGGTCAAGCGAGCAATGGGGGAGCTGCCGGGTCATGATGTCGAACAGATAAAATTGCGATTGTTTCAAATTCTTGGTTTCCAAAATGAGAAAGACTGAGAGCACTCATTTCTTGAGAAGCTCCAGTCTTTTGCTTTACTAAGTTTATTCGAGCTTCATATGCTCCACCGGACTGTAACGCTGGTGCTGCTCTCTAACTTCGTTGCTAAAGAGCCTGACGTAGGTATGCACCATTTCGAGCGATGAGTGGCCCAGTATTTGTTGGAAAACGGGTCACCGCCGTTTCGGATGTACATTTTCGCCATCGTGTGGCGGAATGTATGAGGCGATACCCGAACGCCGGTGATTCGAGCCATTTTTCCGTAGTCAGTGATCCGCAGTTCTCCGCGCAGGTTAAGGTAACCCCGCATATGGGCCAGACCTCCGTCCCGCAATTCCTTCACCATGAGTTGAACGAGTGGGATAAAGGAGGCAGCAGTGAACGGTTCGTCCTTGATCAACAAAAAAAGTTGGAAGCCGGAGAGATGGTATTCATAAAAGGCAAGCGTGCGAGGAGGCAGATTGCGGTAGCGGCCATCTTGCAGAAAGCGATCCACCGCTTGTTGATAGCTGGGCAGGTCAAACGTGGAGGGTTGGATTTCGGGGAGAGAGGGGGTTCGATTTTGGACATGTTGAAAAAGCTCCTTCCTTGATTGGATGATGTGGGTCGGCAACGAACCGCGTTCCCGGCTGCTGATCCGCGCTATACAGCCGCGTCAGACACGAGAATACCAAGCTCTAGACCAAAGGTTTAGCGCGGGCTGTTTTATCCAACTCACCATATTTATCAAGGGCGGAGAGCTTTCCAAGTTTGGCGCTGCAATGTGTCGGCCACTCCAGACTTAGGAACTGGCGGGAGACCGTGGGGGTTCAGGTCCCTCTACGCGCACCATACATACAACAATCCCTTGTGTATCAAGGTGTTTTTCTTTTGTCGTTTCCGGTTTGATCTCCGGCTGCGAGCCGGGTATTTCATTCGGGTTATTATCGTTGAAACCGATCAAGCGGACCATCTCCTTTCGACGTATATTGATTATTACCCATTGATGCAAGGCAAGCTTGCATCGCGATGATGACGGCCGGTTTTGTCCTGTTCAAGCGGGAAATATACGGACTGCCTAAACAGGCGGGTCAGCGGATAAGCAGCCATGCGACGAAAAACCAGAACGGTGAGCACACGAGCAGCGCATTGTTTACTCCGGCACGGAGGCTTCCTTCTCTCAGATCCATAAAGATCTCTCCCCGCATATTTGGTGGGCGATGATGACGGTTGCATTTTCCCACAACGGTATTCGGAAACTTTTGGGAATCTGTTTGTCCGGTGTGCATATTCCTATTGTATGCGCATTCAATAGACTGCATACGTTTACTTCGACAAGGAAGCACCCCTTCCTTTAAATTCCTTACCCTTTTTTCATAAAAAACATTTGCTTTTTGTTTTGAAACCTGATATATTATCAATTGTCGCCTCGAACAATGAGTTGTTCAAGACGTACCTTGCGGAAGTGGCTCAGCGGTAGAGCATCGCCTTGCCAAGGCGAGGGTCGCGGGTTCGATTCCCGTCTTCCGCTCCATTTTTTGTGCCCTTAGCTCAGCTGGATAGAGCGTTTGACTACGAATCAAAAGGTCGGGAGTTCGAATCTCTCAGGGCACGCCATTATCATTACATTTCGGGACGTAGCTCAGCTTGGTAGAGCACCTGGTTTGGGACCAGGGGGTCGCATGTTCAAATCGTGTCGTCCCGACCATAGTCGTCCGATGCGGGTGTAGTTCAATGGTAGAACTCCAGCCTTCCAAGCTGGTAGCGTGGGTTCGATTCCCATCACCCGCTCCATTATGAATGCGCAAAGCCTTGATATTCAAGGCTTTTTTCATTGTTTTTATTTGCCATAGGCTTCAACCCTTACGCGTTTTGTAGTATGATGGTTTAAGTGAATTTATTGATGATGCGTTAGAAAGTCAGGAGGAAGGCTTATGTCGGATCAAGCGGTGACACAATCGCCGGCGAACCGGTCGCAGACGAACAATCTGCTGCGCAGGGACGTTCGGTTTTTGGGGAATATACTGGGGGAAGTATTGGTTCACCAAGGCGGACGCGAGCTGCTGGACGTCGTGGAGAACATCCGGGAGATGAGCAAGTCTTTGCGTGCCGAATACATTCCGGAGCTGAACGAAGAATTCAAGAAGCTGATCGAATCGCTTAGCCCTGACATTCGTCACCAGGTTATTCGGGCTTTTGCGATTTATTTTCAATTGGTTAATATCGCCGAGCAGAATCACCGGATTCGCCGCAAACGCGATTACGAGCGTTCCGCCGGCGAAGCGGTACAGCCTGGGTCTATCGAGAGCGCTATCCAGGATCTGAAGGAACGCGGCATTCCGGTTGAAGACGTTAAGGCGATGATGGCCGACATTTCGCTTGAGCTGGTCATGACCGCCCACCCGACGGAAGCGACGCGCCGCGCGGTGCTCGACATTCACAAGCGGATGGCGAACGATGTCATGGAGCTCGATAATCCGACGCTCACCTATCGTGAGCGCGAGAAGCTGCGGGAGAAGCTGTTGAACGAGGTACTTACCTTGTGGCAGACCGACGAGCTGCGCGACCGCAAGCCCACGGTTATCGATGAAGTGCGGAACGGCCTGTTTTATTTTGAGGAAACGTTGTTCGACGTCATTCCCGACGTATACGAAGAGTTGGAACGCTGCCTCGAGAAATATTATCCGGGCGAGCAATGGCATGTGCCCGGCTATCTGCGGTTCGGCTCGTGGATCGGCGGCGACCGGGACGGCAATCCGTCCGTTACGGCGAACGTAACTTGGGAAACATTGACGCTGCACCGCCAGCTGGCAATCAAGAAATACAAAGAAGAGCTGAAAGAATTGATGGGGCTGCTGAGCTTCAGCACGAGCATCGTTGCGATTTCCGACGAGCTGAAGGAGTCGATCCGTCAGGACAAGCAGAACATCGACGTGGTTCGTTGTCTTGAGCTGTGGCGCAACGAGAAGGAACCGTACAAAATCAAGATCAGTTACATGCTCGAGAAGCTCAGCAATACGAAATCGGAAGAACTGAAGGGCTCGCCGAAACGCTACAACACTCCGGAAGAGCTGAAACAGGACCTGCTTATTATCGACCGCAGCCTGCGCCACCATTTCGCGGATTATGTAGCCGATACGCATATCCGCAAGCTGATCCGTCAAGTCGAGCTGTTCGGCTTCCACCTGTCAGCGCTCGACATCCGCCAGCACAGCAAAGAGCATGAGAACGCGATGACGGAAATTTTGGCGAAAATGAACATCGTGAACGACTACGCCTCGTTGACGGAAGATGAGAAAATCAAGCTGCTGCACGATTTGCTGAACGATCCGCGGCCGCTGACGTCCGGTCATCTCGATTATTCGGAGTCGACCAGAGAATGTCTGGACGTTTATCATACCGTGTACCGGGCTCAGCAGGAATTCGGCAAGGAGTGTATTTCGAGTTACTTGATCAGCATGACCGAAGCGGCCAGCGATCTGCTCGAGGTTATGGTGTTTGCGAAGGAAGTCGGCCTATTCCACAAGGAGTCGGACGGCACGGCGCGCTGCACCCTGCAATCGGTGCCGCTGTTCGAAACGATCGAAGACCTCCATGCGGCGCCGGGCATTATGAAGCGGCTGTTCGAGCTTCCCGTCTACCGCAGCGCGGTAATGGCGATGAGCAATATGCAGGAGATCATGCTCGGCTACTCGGACAGCAACAAGGACGGCGGCGTGGTGACCGCCAACTGGGAGCTGCGCGTAGCGTTGAACGATATTACGGCGGTCGGCAAGGACTACGACGTCAAGCTGAAGTTCTTCCACGGCCGCGGCGGCGCTTTGGGCCGCGGCGGTATGCCGCTTAACCGCAGCATCCTGGCCCAGCCTCCGCATACGGTCGGAGGAGGCATCAAGATCACCGAGCAGGGTGAAGTGCTATCGTCCCGCTATGCGATGCAGGGGATTGCGTACCGCAGCCTGGAGCAGGCGACCTGGGCGCTTGTAACGGCTGCCCGGCTCGCGAAGTTTCCCCAACAGGATGGGGCGTCGGTGGCGGAATATGAAATGATCGCGAAGCAGATTTCCGAGACGGCTTTGAACAAATATCAGGACCTTATTTTCCGGGATCCGGATTTCTTGACCTTTTTTAAAGAGTCCACGCCGCTGAACGAAATCGGAGAGCTGAACATCGGCTCGCGGCCGTCGAAGCGCAAAAACAGCGACAGGTTCGAGGATTTGCGCGCGATCCCCTGGGTGTTCGCATGGACGCAGAGCCGTTACCTGCTTCCGGCCTGGTACGCGGCGGGTACGGCGCTGAACGAATATGTCGGCGGCAGCGACGAGCGGCTCGATACGTTGAAAAAGGCGTATGCCGAATTCCCGTTCTTCCGCTCGCTGATCGACAACCTGCAGATGGCGCTGGCCAAGGCGGATCTGCATATTGCCAAGGAGTATGCGGGCATGATTAAGGATGCCGCGATTCGCGACAGAATTTTCACGATGATTGAACGCGAATATGAGCTGACTTCCGCTATGATCCTGCAAATTACCGGACAAAGCGAGATTCTGGACAACGTGCCGGTCATCCAGGAGTCGATTCGGCTCCGCAATCCATATGTCGACCCGCTCAGCTACATGCAGGTGCAGCTTCTGAACGAGCTGCGCGCGCTGCGGGCGGCCGAGGGAGACGACAGCGAGCTGCTGCGCGAGGTGCTCCTGACGATCAACGGCATTGCCGCGGGACTTCGGAATACGGGCTGATTGCCGGATATCGTGAATTTCGGCAGGCCGCGATCGCTCCACAATTTCAGCATTGCAAAGAGCCGGGTACGGGAGGTCCGCTTCCCGGCCCGGCTCTTGCACATTTGCTCTCCCATAAGGTACCATGGCAGGAAAGGGTCCGACGTACGGCACGGCATGCATGGCATGGCCGATCGGTCGGAATTGCCGGTTGATCCGGCACGTCTGGAGGAACGAGTTCGTGATATCAATGGAAGCGCGCCTGGCGCGGCTGGCTTTGAAGGGGGACCAACGGGCATTCGCCGAGATCGTCTCCTTGTACCAGGATAAGCTTTATCATATGGCGCACCGCATGCTGAACAATCGCCAGGAGGCGGAGGACGTCGTGCAGGAGACGTTTTTACGCGTCTACAAAAACTTGGACCGGTACGATGACACGATGAAGTTCTCGACCTGGATTTACCGGATCGCCACGAATTTGTGCATCGACAGGCTGCGCAAGCGCAAGCCCAGTTATTCGCTGGATGCCGAATCGGCGGACCATGAAGGGCTGGACGGTTATTCGATGATTCCGAGCGACGACCGCACTCCGGAAAGCGAAATCCTGCTGTCGGAGCTGCAGGAGACGATCCGGCAAGCGATTGAGACGCTGCCTCCGAAGTACAAAACGGTCATGGTGCTTCGCTATTTGCAGGACATGTCCTTGCAGGAAATCGGGGAAGTGCTGGACATGCCCGTTACGACGGTCAAGACACGCGTTCATCGGGGACGGGAATTCATGCGCAAGCGGCTCGCCCGGCATATGTGACTCGATGCGGCATCGGCGGGGACGCCGAAAAAAAGTGAAACATCTTATCCGGCAACACGTATCGTATATCAACAAGCTAATGTGCAAGTCACATAAAGGAAAGGACTGGCTGCCATGGATTGCAACGTCGCCTCGTCACGTATGCATGATTATTTGGACGGCGATTTGCCGCGCGAACACTCCGTCAAGCTGAAGGCTCACCTGCTCGCGTGCCCGTCATGCAGAGCCCGGTACGAAGAGCTTGAGCGTACCGAAGCGTTCGTTCAGGCAGCGCTGTCCGCCGATAAACGCGATACCGCCGGAGACGGCGTTTACGATTCCGATGCCCTGACGGCCCGTGTGATGAACGGCTTGCCGAAGCGCCGACCGCATGCGTTCACCGGCTGGCTCCGCAACCATCCTGCGATTACGGTTGCCGCCGTTTTCGCGTTGGTCATGCTGTCGAGCTTCCTCACGATGTGGGAGCAGGACAGCGAGCTGATCGTAAGGGGAACGAACCTGGATCAGGTCGTCATTGCCGGTAATACGGTGACGATTCCGGCCGGCGCCCAGGTCAAGGGCGATCTGACCGTCGAGAACGGGACAACGGAAGTTTACGGCGAAATCGACGGCAATCTGACGGTTATCGACGGATCGCTCAATCTGGCGTCGACCGCCAAAGTACTCGGAAACGAACGGACGATCAACCAAGCGCTGGATTGGTTCTGGTACAAGGTGACGAGCACGGTGAACGGGCTCGCGTCGTAACGACAAGGCCTCCCGAGATGCGGGAGGTTTTCGCATTTTACTTAATTAAGAAAGTATACATTTTCGGGTGACCGAAAACAGCTTTCTGATCAGCGATAAAACCTACCTCTAAACGCGGTCGCTCATCTTCGAAAGACCTCGATAAAGGTTTTCTCATGAGTTTTTTGTCTGTTTGGGAGGATTTATCGGGTGCGATCCAGAAAATAATAAAGTTATAGAAAGAGAACCTGTGCAGCCGTCATAGGGGGCGTATACGTGAGTTATTTTGCCGACTTAACCTGGAACCAATGGATTAAGGATATTATCGACGTGGCGATCGTCAGCTACATCATTTATAAATTGATGCTGCTCGTGCGCGGAACGCGGGCCGTGCAGCTGCTGAAGGGGATTTTTGTTCTTGTGGCGACCTGGGCCATCAGCACATGGTTCAATCTGTATACGCTGAAATGGCTGATGAACCAGATGTTCACTTTCGGGGTCGTCACCGTCCTGATCATTTTTCAGCCCGAGCTGCGCCGGGCGCTTGAGCAGTTGGGGAGAGGAAAGCTTTTCGGCCGTTCGACGGTTGAGGATACGGCTATTACGGACCGGATCGGCGAGATCATTAAGACCGTCAATTATTTATCCAAGCGAAGAATCGGCGCGTTAATCGTTTTCGAGCGGGAAACCGGGCTGAACGAATATTTGGAATCGGGCACCGCCATGGAGGCGCGCATGAGCTCGGAGCTGCTGATCAACCTGTTTATCCCCAATTCTCCTCTGCATGACGGCGCCGTTATCGTGCGCGGCAACCAGATTATGGCGGCCGGCTGTTATTTGCCGCTGTCCGAAAATCCGTTCATCAGCAAGGAATTGGGTACCCGCCATCGGGCCGCGATCGGGGTGAGCGAGGTTACGGATGCGATTTCGGTTGTCGTCTCGGAGGAAACGGGTCAGGTATCGCTGGCGTTGAATGGCCAGGTCGTCCGGGATATTAAGGAGGAGTCGCTGGTCTCGAAGCTGTTCGAGGAGCTGAATCCGCGAAACACGGCCGATCGCACAGCCGCGAAGAAGCCTTTCTGGCGGAGGAAGGAGGATGCCAATGGATAAGTGGCTGAACCATCCGACCTCGCTGAAAATCATCTCGCTTACGATCGGCCTTCTGTTGTGGGCGGTCGTTCGTTACGACCCCGAGTCGACGCCCAATCAAGTCGCGTCGTCGGTTGACACGCAGGAGTTTGCGGCCGTGAAGATCGCGACGGAAGGGCTCGACGAGGCGACCCAATCGCTCCGGTCGATTGAGCCGAGCGTTGTGCGGCTGGTCGTCGAGGGCAGTCGTTCGGATTTGCGGTTGGCCTCGAACGACGACTATAAAGTGTGGGTCGATATTACCGGTCTGGCCGAAGGCGAGCATGAGCTGAACGTACGTTACGAGATGCCGCCGCGGGTCCGTGTACGCCAGATTTCGCCCGCACGGGTGAAGGTCAGCATCGTTGCCGTGCAAACGAAGGAATTCGAGGCCTTGATCTTGACGAGCGGAACGCCGGCGAACGGGTATAAGGTCGGCGAGCCGGTCGTGAAGCCGAACAATCGAGTTTTTGTGACGCTTGCGAAGGATTTGCTGGACCGGGTTGAGACCGTGTCCGCCCTGCTTGATGTGGAAGGCATAGACGAGAATGTCGTCGAGAAAAAGCTGCGGCTTGCCGCCTACGATGCCCAAGGCAACGAGATCAAGGAAGCGCGGCTGCGGCCGAACGTCGTGGAAGTCGAAGTGCCGATCACGAAGCCGTTTAAGAAGGTGCCGCTGCAGCTCGGTTTTGCCGGTAAACTGCAGGAAGGGTTGAGTATCGCTTCTCTCACGCCGGCAACCGAATCCGTTACGGTTTACGGACCGCAAGCCGCGCTCGATCGGTTGGAGTTTTATGAGGGAGCCGTGGTCAACCTGGCGGCGATTAAACAATCGGGCACATTTACGCTCGACCTCAAGCCGACAGGCGAGCTGGCGGCCGTCGAGCCTCAGAAGCTGGAAGTCGGCATCGTCGTAGAGGCGTCGGAGACGCGGACGCTTCCGCGGATTCCGGTAACGATCCGGGGCCTGCAGGAGGGGCTGACGGCGACGATGGCGCTTCCCGCGGGAGGCGTCACCGATTTGATCGTCGTCGGGGCGCCGAGCGTGTTGGCCAAGCTGACGAACAAGGATGTTCAAGCGATTGCCGATTTGAACGGGCTTGCGCCGGGACGGCATACGGTGCCGCTGAATGTCCTTCTTCCGCAGTTCGTCTTACCGGGCTTCGACTCACCGCCGTCGGTCGTGATCGACATAACGGACGATCCGGAGAACGCGGATGCCGCTTCTGCGCCGGATGACGGAGGGAACACGATCGACGAACCGGCAGCGGCCGGCGAAGCGGGGGCGGGTGCGGAGTCGAAGACCGGAACAGGGAGAGACTCGGGTACGGGGACAGGAGCGGACACGGACACGGGCACGGGGAAGGGCTCGGGAGATGCGGTCTATACGGATGCCGCGGCCGGCGTGCCTGACGCCGGGTAGGACAATGGGCCCGGTACTCCGGGGAAAATGATTCCGCAACCGGATGCAACGACGGCTGCATCCTGTATAATTTATGAGTGGCATAATACCGAACCGTGGGCGGTTCGCAGCGATAAAGGAGATCAAGCGAGCGGTATGGGAAAATATTTCGGAACAGACGGAGTTCGCGGCGTCGCGAATGTGGAATTGACGCCGGAGTTGGCCTATAAAATCGGCCGGTGCGGCGGATATGTTTTGGCAGGGCAAGTGGAGAAACCGAAGGTCGTCATCGGCCTGGATACACGTATTTCGGGTCCGATGCTGGAGGCGGCCTTGACGGCCGGCCTGCTGTCGATCGGCGCGAGCGTGATCCGTATCGGCGTCGTTTCGACGCCGGCAGTCGCCTATTTGACGAGAGTGCTCGGCGCCGATGCCGGCGTCATGATCTCGGCCTCTCACAATCCGGTAGCCGATAACGGCATCAAGTTTTTCGGCGCGGACGGCTTCAAGCTTTCGGACGATACGGAACTCGAAATCGAACGGCTGATGGATGCCGTGGCTGATGGGCTGCCGCGTCCCGCAGGCGGGGATATCGGGACGGTCACGGTGGATGAGGCAGCGAAATACCGTTATCTCGATTACTTGAAAACGACGATCTCGCATTCGTTCGAGGGCATGAAGGTTGTGCTGGATTGCGCGCATGGAGCGGCTTACGAGCTGGCGCCGCGTATTTTTCAGGAGCTTGGCGCGGAAGTCGTGACGGTAGGCGCCGAGCCGAACGGGCTCAATATCAACGACGGCGTCGGCTCAACCCATCCGGATTATTTGAAGGAGCAGGTGCTGGCCCATAAGGCCGACATCGGCCTGTCGTACGACGGCGATGCGGACCGGCTGATCGCGATCGACGATAAGGGTGAAGAGGTGGACGGCGATTATATTCTCTGTATTTGCGGCGATGCGATGAAGCGGGCAGGCAAGCTGGCCCATGACACCATCGTGACGACGGTTATGGCGAACATCGGCTTTTTCAAGGCAGCCGGACAGCTCGGTTTGAAATCCGCGCAGACGGCGGTCGGCGACCGTTACGTGATGGAAGAGATGCGCAAGGGCGGGTATAACCTGGGCGGGGAACAGTCCGGCCATGTGATTTTCCTCGATTATAACACGACCGGGGACGGGATCCTGACCTCCCTTCAACTGGTGGATACGTTGGTTGCTTCGGGCAAAAAGCTGAGCGAAGCGAAGGCGATTCTACGCAAATATCCCCAGGTGCTGGTCAATGTACGCGTGGCAGACAAAAGCCTGTATAACGGCAATGCGGCGATCGGTAAAGCCGTTTCCGATGTAGAAGCCGAGCTCGGCGACAACGGGCGCGTTCTGGTTCGTCCGTCCGGCACGGAATCGCTGATCCGCGTTATGGCGGAAGGACCCGACAAGGAGCAGGTTGCCGCCTTCGTTTCACGCATCGTTGACGTTGTTAAGGCTGAATTGGGCTGATGTTTCACGAATCCCTCCGCCGTGTAAAGCTTAGCAGGGGGATTCCGTTCTTTTTCGGATTTACCCGGCGGATCTCATGGTTGCATATGGGCAAGGAAACGAATAAGATAAGGATTATGACTCAAGAAGGAAAGGCAGGGCAGAGGTTGTACTGTTCCATAAGCGCCAGAGCTTGCAAGAAGCCGGCTGTCGGGGGATGCTGATTGTTGGATGGCGGACTTCGCGAGGCGGCAGACGCAAGCTGACGAGGTGGGGGTGTTCGAAGTTGTTCGGCGGGGACCTCCCGGTTGACCATTCCAACCGCAAGCCGATATTCCAAAACGACGCGGGCAACCGGTCGGACAAAGATGCGGCGGAATGCTGATAATAAACGTGTGGAAAGCCAAAATATAAATGAAGGCACTCCTGAATGTCCCCGACACCGATGAACGCCATGGGTAAGGGCAAACTATTCGCACACCGGAACCGTTCGGGAGAACCAAATACGCCTTTACCTGCTTGGTAACGGCCCTCCGGGACATTCGGGAGCATGGAGCCGACAACGGAGGATTATTTAAACATGTGCGGTATTGTGGGATATATCGGTAAACGAGATTCGCAGGACATTCTGATCGAAGGGCTCAAGAAGCTGGAATACCGGGGATACGACTCCGCCGGGATCGCGGTTTTTACGAGCGAAGGATTGCAGGTAACGAAGTCGAAAGGCCGTTTGGCCAATTTGGAGGAAAAGCTTCAGGGCGAGCCGTTGAACGGGACGGTCGGCATCGGCCATACGCGCTGGGCGACGCACGGCAAGCCGTCCGACGTCAATTCGCATCCTCATACGGACAACTCACATAAGTTTTCCGTCGTGCACAACGGCATCGTCGAAAATTATCTCGAGCTCAAGGAAGAGCTGTCGATCAGCGGGCACCGGTTCGTATCGGAGACGGACACGGAGGTCATTTCCCATCTGATCGCGGAGGAATATGACGGCGACATCGTCAAGGCGGTTCAACGCGCGGTGAAAAGAATGCGCGGCGCCTTCGCCCTCGGCGTACTGACGGAATACGAGCCGGAGCGGCTTGTGGCGGTTCGTTATGCGAGCCCGCTGGTCATCGGCATCGGCAAGGGCGAGAACTTTATCGGTTCCGATATTCCGGCGATCCTCGAGCATACGCGCGACGTATACATTCTGAACGACGGCGAAATGGCGGTTCTGACACGCAGCGGTGTCGAAGTGATGACGACGGAAGGCGAAATTATTTCCAAGGAAATATTTCATGTCGACTGGGATCTGATCACGGCGGAGAAAGACGGTTTCGACCATTTCATGCTCAAGGAAATCCATGAGCAGCCGAAGGCGTACCGTGACACGATGCGCGGCCGCATCTCGGAGGACGGCCAATCGGTCGTGCTGCCGGAGATCGGCATGACGCCGGAGTACATCCGCGGCATCAGCCGCGTCCACATCGTCGCGTGCGGCACGGCGCTGCATGCGGGGATGGTCGGCAAGAACGTCATCGAGAATCTTGCGCGGATTCCGGTAGAGACGGATGTCGCGTCGGAATACCGTTACCGTGACCCGATCATCACGAAAGATACGCTTGTCATCGTCGTCAGCCAATCCGGCGAGACGGCTGATACGCTTGCGGCATTGCGCGAAGCGCAGCGCAACGGCGCGCGCGTACTGGCGATCACCAACGTAGTCGGCAGCTCGGTTGCCCGTGAAGCGGATGACGTGATCACGACATGGGCAGGTCCGGAAATCGCGGTCGCCTCGACCAAGGCGTATACGTCCCAGCTCATCGCGTTCTATCTGTTCGGGCTGTACCTGGCGCAAACGCTCGGTACACGCGACGAAGCTTATGTGTCATCGGTCATCGGCGCGCTGCAGCTGCTGCCTGAGCAGGTCGAGACGATTCTCGAGCAGTCGGCGGTACTGAAGCAGATCGCCGATTCGATGGCGCATCACCACAGCCTGTTCTTCCTCGGTCGCGGCATCGACTGGGCGGTTGCGCAGGAAGGCTCGCTGAAGCTGAAGGAGATCTCGTACATCCACTCCGAGGCGTATGCGGCCGGTGAATTGAAGCACGGCACGCTTGCCTTGATCGAGGAAGGCACGCCGGTCATCGCGCTGGTGACGCAGGAGGACCTGTACGAGAAGACGCTGAGCAACATCAAGGAAGTGAAGGCGCGCGGCGCCCACGTCCTCGGCGTCACGAACCAGGCCAACCAGCTCGAGGTCGCCAAATCGGTCGATGAGCTGTTCGCCATCCCGAACACGCTGCCGCTGCTTACGCCGGCGCTGTCGGTCGTGCCGCTGCAGCTGATCTCCTACTACGCCTCGCTGGCGCTCGGCCATGACGTGGATAAGCCGCGGAATTTGGCGAAGAGTGTTACGGTGGAGTAGGGAAGGGTAGCAAAGGCCTGACATTTGTTGATAAACAATAATATTATGAAGTTGCCAATAAAATCTTGAAATATCAATTTTAAATTTGAAGTTGCAAATAATATTTTGAAGCAACTGTGAATATGAAATTAATAATTTGCTAAGAATGGCCAATTAGATTTTTCAAAAACAGTGCGCCCACCATTTGGTGGGCGCATTTTTAGTGGAGGCGATGGGTTCCGGCATGACACTGGGCCGTTCAGCGAGGTGTGAGTCATGGTATTATTGCGGTAACTATTCAGTAAACCCGCTTAAATAAGCTGAAGCTGTTTTCGGAATTGCTT
>NZ_CAUPYC010000082.1:0-16718 GCF_963515335.1 uncultured Paenibacillus sp.
GAGTTTACGGGAGGAACTATCCGAATGAGTGGCAATGGGAATGGAAATGTGCTGGAGCAATTGCACCAGAAAGTGAAGGGCGCGATCGCGGACGCGGTCGTGGTGGCGGGGCTGGTGTCGCGGGATGAGCTGCCCGCGTTCGTCATCGAAGTGCCGAAGGATAAGACGCACGGCGATCTTGCGACCAACGCCGCCATGCAGCTTACGAAGCTGGCCAAGCGCAATCCGCGCCAGATCGCCGAGGCGATCCTGGAGCATCTCGACAAAGCCGCCGCGTCGATCGAATCGGCGGAAATCGCGGGGCCGGGCTTCATCAACTTCCGGCTGGAGAAAAGTTATCTGTACCCGATCGTGCATGAGGTGCTGGCCGCCGGGGCGGACTACGGCCGCATCGATACCGGCGGCGGCGCCCGCGTGCAGGTGGAATTCGTCAGCGCCAACCCGACCGGCAGCCTGCACCTCGGACATGCGCGCGGCGCGGCGGTCGGCGACGCGCTGTGCAACGTGCTCGGTTTCGCCGGCTACGCCGTGACGCGCGAATATTACATTAACGACGCCGGCAATCAGGTCGCCAATCTGGCGAAATCCATCGAAGCCCGGTACAAGCAGGCGCTCGGCCTCGAGGCGGAAATGCCGGAGGACGGCTACTACGGCGAGGATATCGTCGGCTTCGCCAAGGCGCTGGCTGAAACGGAGGGCGACAGGCTGCTCGGCCTGCCGGACGATGAGCGGTTCGCCTATTTCCGTTCCTACGGGCTCGAGCGCGAGCTCGACAAAATCAAGCGCGACCTCGGCCGCTTCCGCGTTCCCTTCGACAGCTGGTACAGCGAAACGTCGCTTTACGAGAGCGGACAGGTCGAACAGGCGCTGGAGGCGCTGCGGGAGCGCGGCATGGTTTATGAGGAGGAAGGCGCAACGTGGCTGTCCACGATGCAGTACGGCGACGACAAAAACCGCGTGCTCGTCAAGAACGACGGCTCGTACACCTATCTGACGCCGGACATCGCCTATCACCGGGACAAGTACAACCGGGGCTACGACCGGATGATCAATATTTGGGGCGCCGACCACCACGGTTACATCCCCCGCGTGAAGGCCGCGATGGCCGCGCTCGGCAACGATCCGGACAAGCTGGTCGTGCTGATCGCGCAGATGGTGAGCCTCTACCAGGACGGCGAGAAGGTGAAAATGTCCAAGCGAACCGGCAAGGCCGTGACGATGGAGGACCTGATGGACGAGGTCGGCGTCGACGCGATCCGCTATTTCTTCACGATGCGCAGCATGGATTCGCACCTCGATTTCGACATGGACCTGGCGATTTCGACGTCCAACGAGAATCCTGTCTTCTATGTGCAATATGCGCATGCGCGGATTTGCAGCGTTTTCCGGCAGGCCGAGGAGCAGGGGATTGCGGTCGACCACGGGAGCGCGGACTTGTCCAAGCTGAAGCACGAAGCGGAATTCGATCTGCTGCGCAAAATCGGCGAGCTGCCGCAGGAGGTTGCGGACGCAGCCGCCCAGTACGCCCCGCACCGGCTCATCCGCTACGTCTATGAGCTCGCGGCGCTTTTCCACAGCTACTACAGGGCCGAGCGGGTCATCGCGGAAGATGCGGACCAGACCGCTGCCCGGCTGGCTCTGCTGGCCGCCGTCCGGACCGCGATCGCGAACGTGCTCCGGCTCGTCGGCGTTTCCGCGCCGGAGCGTATGTAAAGCGAGCCGCTCGTCAGGTTTGCGCGGCGGCTTGCATCATGCGGGCAATGTCAAGCTCTCCGGTGCGCCGGGGAGCTTTGCTGCCTCTGAGCGGCTGGGTCGATTTCTTCAGGATGGCCTTGATCTCGGCGGGGGATAAGCCCGGGCGGTGGGCGAGCAGCAGGGCGATCGCTCCCGAGACGTGCGAGGTCGCCATCGAGGTGCCGCTCATTTCGTTGTAATTGCCGCGCAGCCAGGCGGAGACGATCTTGTCGCCGGGCGCATAGATGTCGATCAGGCTCCCGCGGTTGCTGAACGGCGCGATGCGGCGAAGCTTGTTGGTGGCGCCGACGGATACCGTCTGCGGGAAACGGGCGGGATAGTCGATTGACTTGTTTTTCCCGTCGTTGCCTGAAGACGCGACGATGATCACGCCCGCGTTATAGGCGTTCATGACGGCGGTCAGCAGCGCCTTGCTGCGTTTTTTCATGCCGAAGCTCATGTTGATGACGTCCATGCGGTGGCGGACGCACCACTCGATGCCGAGAATAATGTCCGAGACGAAAGCGGTTCCGTTATGGTCGAATGCTTTTACCGGATGAATCAAGGATCTCGGCGCGACCCCGATCATGCCCTGAAGCCGGTTGGCGGCGGCGATCGTGCCGGCGATGTGCGTGCCGTGGCCGTTGTCGTCGTGGGGCAGCATGCTTCGGACAAGCAGGTTGATGCCGCGCGAAACCGAATGGCGCAGATCCGGATGGCTGAAATCAATCCCGGTATCGATCACCCCGACCTTAATGCGGTGGCCTGTCGTCACATGCCATATGGAGGGCGCCTTGATTTGCCGGACCCCCCAGGGGATGCCCTTTTCGAATTCGTCGGATTTGCGGGCGGAGCCGTGCAAGGCGATCCGGACATCCGGCTCGATCGTGCAAAGCCCGGCCAGCCGGGCGGGGGGTTCGTCCTCGGGGAGCTCGCAGCATACCGCGTGAATGAGCCGCATGGGGCGGATGCCCTGCAGCGTCGGTTGGGCGGAGGCGTGCTTCGCCCATTCCTCGATGAAGCGGCGGCAGTCGCTCCGGCTCTGGAAGCGGATGATGCGCCGCTTCATCGGCGCGCCCGAGCCGGAGGCGGCATCTTGCAGCCATTGGAGAAAACGGGTGATGTCCATGTCTGGCTCCCTCCCGGGTGGAACATGCTGCACTATAGTATGAAGGCGCGTCTCCACCCGCTTGAGCAAGCGGCCTTTTTTTTCGGAATTAGGCGCCGCGCCGTGTCAAACCGGGCACGTTCACATACGATGAAGGGAGAGTCCGGCGGGCTCTTTTTGCACAAGCCTCCTTCTGGCGGGGCGTTCGGAAGGATACAGTCGAAGAGCGAAGGGCGCCTCCCTTCGCTTTCTTCGTTAGAAAATAATTTACTCCACCTTCCGGAATCCCCGTCCGGTCGTCGGATTACGCTGCAAGGCTTCGCGATGCGTTTGGGGATTTCTTCGTGTGCTCTCTTCTTTGGCGCTTGCTTTTTGCCGGGAAATAAGGTTTACTATAGGTTGATAATGGATGGAATACGGCTGTCCCTTGCCGGGTCAGCCGCAGCAGATACGCGTGAGAGGATGTGTCCTATGGGCGGCGAGATCAACTTGAAGCTCGATCCCGAACGGGTGCGGGAGATGCCGATGGTCGATTTGGCGTTCGAAGCGTTGAAATCGATGAACTCCCCGATGTATTACCGGGATTTGATCATGGAGATTGCGAAGATTCGCGGATTGTCGGCTGAACAGCTTAACGACGTGATCGCGCAAGTATATACCGAAATCAATATCGACGGCCGTTTCGCTTGCGTCGGCAGCAACATGTGGGGGCTGAAGCGCTGGTATCCGGTCGACAAGTCCGAAGATCCGGTCGGCAACGCCAAGCGTCCGCGCATCATCAACGACGACGATGACGACGATGAGGAAATGTTCGCGGATGATGAGGAAGAAACCTACGTGGCGGACGAAGAGGACTACGATATGTACGATGAGGACCGCGAAGATTTCGGCGATTCCGAGGAGGATGCCGAGGTCGACGAAGAAGTCGCGATCGACGACGAGGAGATCGAAGAGGAAGCGCTTGACGGCGAGGAGCTTGCCGAAGAGGCCGACGGAGAGGCCGGCGAGTTCGATGAATCCGTCGACGACGATGACAACGAGGACGAGCGGTAGGGCTCGGACCCGGCTCGGACTTTCCTTCCCTTGACAGCGCAAGGTCGACAGAGTAAACTATTGCATGGGCTTTAGAATTGCGGAAATAAAATGAGCGTTCGATACGAAAAGTGCCCCGTGGAAACGGGTGTCACTTTTTTTGTTTTTCCGGAGGGCCCCGACTGCCTGGAGACGATCCCGATTCGAAAGCGATAACCGCTTCCGCTTATGGGCAATCCTATATACTAACTTGGAGCTTGGAGGGTATCATCACGTGACTAAATACATTTTTGTAACCGGCGGCGTCGTTTCGTCGCTCGGTAAAGGCATTACCGCGGCCTCTTTGGGCAGACTGCTCAAAAACCGGGGGCTTAAGGTAACGATTCAGAAGTTCGATCCGTACATCAACGTCGACCCCGGCACCATGAGTCCTTATCAGCACGGCGAGGTGTTCGTTACCGACGACGGCGCGGAAACGGATCTGGACCTCGGCCATTACGAGCGCTTTATCGACATCAACCTCTCCAAGAACAGCAACGTCACCACAGGAAAAATCTATTCGACCGTCATTACGAAGGAACGGCGCGGCGAATATTTGGGCGGCACCGTCCAGGTGATTCCGCACATTACGAACGAAATCAAGGAGCGGGTGTTCCGCGCGGGCAAGGAAGCGGGCTCGGACATCGTCATCACGGAGATCGGCGGCACCGTCGGCGATATCGAGAGCTTGCCGTTCCTGGAGGCGATCCGCCAGATCAAAAGCGACATCGGCCGGGACAATGTCATGTATATCCACGTGACGCTCATTCCTTACATCAAAGCGGCCGGCGAGGTGAAGACGAAGCCGACCCAGCACAGCGTCAAGGAGCTGCGCAGCATCGGCATCCAGCCGAACGTGATCGTATGCCGCACGGAATATCCGCTTGCAGACGACCTGAAGCGGAAAATCGCCCAGTTCTGCGACGTGGACGAGCGCGCGGTCGTCGAGTGCCGCGACGCCGCGACGCTGTACGAGGTGCCGCTCAATCTCCGCGAGGAAGGGCTGGACGACATCGTCGTCAATCATCTGAAGCTCAACGCGCCGCAGCCGGACATGACCGAATGGGAAAATCTCGTTCGGCGCGTCAAGTCGCTTGACAAAACGGTGGAGATTGCGATTGTCGGCAAATACGTGGCGCTGCATGACGCGTACCTGAGCATCGTAGAGTCGCTCGGGCATGCGGGGATCGACGCCGACGCGGAAGTGAATGTGCGCTGGGTGAACGCGGAGGAAGTAACGTCCGAGAATGTGGCGGACAAGCTGCAGGGCGTGGACGGCATACTTGTGCCCGGCGGCTTCGGCGACCGGGGCATCGAGGGCAAAATCACGACGATCCGCTACGCGCGCGAGCGCAAGGTGCCGTTCTTCGGCATTTGCCTCGGCATGCAGGTGGCGGTCATCGAATATGCGCGCAATATAACGGGCTTGGCCGGCGCCAACAGCTCGGAGATCGATCCGGCAACGCCGTATCCGGTCATCGACCTGCTGCCGGAGCAGCGCGATATCGAGGACCTGGGCGGGACGATGCGCCTCGGTTTGTATCCTTGCAAGCTGGTGCCGGGCTCGCTCGCGGAGAAAGCTTACGACGACGAGCTGGTATATGAGCGTCACCGGCACCGGTATGAGGTAAATAATGAATACCGTGAGAGCATCGAGAAGTCCGGCCTTCGCGTATCGGGCACCTCGCCTGACGGCCGCCTGGTGGAAATGGTCGAGTTGGCGGACCATCCCTGGTTTCTGGCCGTGCAATTCCATCCGGAGTTTACGTCCAGGCCGAACCGGCCGCAGCCGCTTTTCCGCGATTTCGTGCGTGCCTCTTTAGCCAACGCAGGCAAGTAAATCAAGGCCGCGAACGAAATATAAGAAGAAAAGGACTTTTTTTCCAAAGCGGCAGGATTATAGCCGAATGCCTCGAATATAGTTACCCATATGGAAGAGTTGGCCGATGACTCTTTTGGTTTTGCTCAATGTGGGAGGTAATTATAGATGGATGACAAAAAGGTATTGATCGTGGACGACCAGAACGGCATTCGCATTCTGCTTATGGAAGTGTTCAACAGCGAGGGTTACACGACTTTCCAGGCGTCCAACGGCAAGCTGGCGCTCGAGATCGTCAAGAAGGAGTCGCCGGATCTCGTCCTGCTCGATATGAAGATACCGGGGATGGACGGCCTGGAAATCCTGAAGCATGTCAAGGCGATCGACCGGGAGATCAAAGTGATCATGATGACGGCTTACGGCGAGCTGGATATGATTAAAGAGGCGACCGATCTGGGAGCGCTTATGCATTTCACGAAGCCTTTCGATATCGACGAGATGCGGATGGCCGTAAACATGCAGCTGCGCGGCGGAGAATCGAACAGCAAATATGCGATCGGGTCCTAGAAGGGCCCGATTTTCTTTTGCTCTTCGCGGCATACTGAAGGTGGTTTGTCTGTTCTTTCGATCATTACCACAACTCGTCCGGTTGTGGTATAATGTCTCAGTATGACAAGTCGTACGGGCTTGAAAACAAGGTACTTAGGAGGAAAGAAACCATGCCACTCGTATCCATGAACGAATTTTTGCCGAAGGCCAAAGAGAACAAGTTTGCCGTCGGCCAGTTCAACATGAACAACCTGGAATTCGCGCAAGCGATCGTGGAAGCGGCAATCCAGGAAAAATCGCCCTTCATCTACGGCGTCAGCGAAGGCGCGCTGAAGTACATGGGCATCGAATTCACCGTTGCGCTCGCCGAGGCGGCGGCCAAGCAATCCGGCCTGCCGATCGCGCTGCATCTCGACCACGGCAGCAGCTTCGAAGTCGCGATGAAATGTATCCGCGCAGGGTTCTCCTCGGTCATGTTCGACGGTTCCCACTACTCGCTGGAAGAGAACATCAAGCTGACGAAGGAAGTCGTTAGAGCGGCGCACGCGATGGGCGTATCCGTTGAAGGCGAGCTCGGCACCATCGGCGGCGTTGAGGATGACATCAGCGTCGACGAGGAGAATGCAAGCCTGGCGAAGCCGGAGGAAGCGATCCGTTTCTACGAGGAAACCGGCGTGGACTGCCTGGCGATCGCAGTCGGTACGGCGCACGGCATGTACAAAGGCGAGCCCAAGATCCACTACGATATCATCGAGAAGGTTGCCAAGGCCATCCCGGTGCCGATCGTGCTTCACGGCGGATCCGGCGTGCCGGATGAGGCGATCAAGCTGTCGATCGCGGCCGGCGTAGGCAAAATCAACGTCAACACCGAGAACCAGGTCGCATGCACGAACGCGATCCGCGAAGTGCTCGCCAAAGACGCCAATGTCTATGACCCGCGCAAATACTTGACGCCGGCCCGCAAGGCCATGGTCGCCGTCGTGCAAGAGAAAATCCGTCTGTTCGGCAGCAGCAACCAGGCGTAATACCGGAGCAATGCGCAGGAACCGCCGCTTTCGGTTTGATCGGAGTGCACGATAAGGACGGACTCCTTGTCCGGCCGTCACTGCCGTATAGAGCCGGATGCAGGCGGTTTTTGCTCTTTTCCGAATGGGAGGAAAAGCGGATACATGGAAAAGTTGATGATTCGCGGCGGAAGTCCGCTGCGGGGTACGGTGACGATCAGCGGGGCCAAGAACAGCGCGGTGGCGCTTCTGCCCGCGGCGCTGCTTGCCGAGACGAAGGTGCGGCTTGATAATTTGCCGCGTCTGAGCGACGTGGCCGTCTATTCGGAAATTCTCGAGGAGCTTGGAGGCAAGGTGTCGTGGAACGGAGAGTCCATGGTCATCGATCCGTCCGGCATGCGCTCAAAGGCGATGCCGAACGGCAAGGTCAAGCTGCTTCGCGCGTCTTATTATTTGATGGGTGCCATGCTTGGGCGTTTCGGGGAAGCGACGATCGGGCTTCCCGGGGGCTGCAATTTCGAGCCCCGGCCGATCGATCAGCATATTAAAGGGTTTGAAGCGTTGGGGGCTACGGTCGTCAACGACCACGGATCGATCCGGATTTCCGCCAAGGAGCTTCGCGGCGCAAAAATTTATTTGGACGTGGCCAGCGTCGGCGCGACCATCAACATCATGCTTGCGGCCTCCAGGGCCAAAGGCTCCACGATCATCGAAAACGCGGCAAAAGAGCCTGAAATTATAGATGTAGCAACCCTTCTGAACGCAATGGGCGCCCGCATCAAAGGCGCCGGAACCGAAACGATCCGGATCGAGGGCGTCGATGCGATGCACGGCTGCCGCCACTCGATCATTCCCGACCGCATTCAAGCGGCCACCTATATGATAGCCGCCGCGGCCACACGCGGCGATATGCTCGTGGACAATGTCATCCCCAAGCATCTGGAGGCCGTCACGGCCAAGCTGCAGGAGATGGGCGTGCATGTGTACGAGATGGATGAAGCAATTCGCATCGTCGGACAGCCGGCGTATGAGGCGGTGGACGTCAAGGCGCTCGTTTACCCCGGTTTTGCGACCGATATGCAATCCCCGATGACCAGTCTCCTGACGCAAGCGAACGGCGTCAGTATACTGACCGACTACGTTTACAGCAACCGCTTCAAGCATGTGCCCGAGCTTGTCCGCATGGGCGCGAACATCCGCGTCGAAGGGCGCTCCGCGATTATCGAGGGCGGCAGGCTCAATGCAGCGAAGGTGAAGGCGGCCGATCTGCGCGCCGGCGCGGCGCTGGTCGTGGCGGGCTTGACGGTCGAGGACGGCATTACGGAAGTAAGCGGCGTCGAATACATCGATCGCGGGTATGATTACTTGGTGGATAATTTGCGCGTGCTCGGCGCGGACGTATGGCGCGAGACGAAGTAGCGGCGCGCGAGACGCCGTCGGCGGCGCCGCCTTTCCGCCGAGGCATGAAACGGTTCGTATCGGGCAATGCTGATGCTGTTGAAAATAAAATAAAGTGGTGATTCTATGGCGGATCTTCAGATCTCCGATCTGGAAGAAATGAAGCTGACCGATTTATACAAACTGGCGAAGCAGTACCAGATTCCTTACTACGGTCAGCTGAAGAAGAAAGAGTTGATTTTCGCCATCCTGCGGGCGCAGGCTGAGCAAAGCGGACTCATGTTTATGCAGGGCGTTCTCGAGATTCTCCCCGAAGGCTTCGGATTTCTGCGGCCGATCAACTACTTGCCGAGCACGGAGGATATTTATATATCCGCTTCGCAAATCCGGAAATTCGACCTGCGGACCGGCGATCTCGTATCCGGCAAATGCCGGGCGCCGAAGGAGAACGAACGGTACTTCGGACTGCTCCAGGTCAATGCGGTCAACGGTGAAAATCCGGAAAGCGCGTCCGAACGGCTCCATTTTCCCGCTCTAACCCCTCTTTATCCACAGAAGAAAATCGTGCTGGAAACTTCTCCGACGAACCTTTCGACCCGAATTATGGATGTGCTCGCCCCTGTCGGACTGGGGCAGCGGGGATTGATCGTCGCGCCGCCGAAAGCGGGCAAGACGCTGCTCCTGAAAGAAATCGCCCACAGCATTTCCACGAACCATCCCGAAATCGAGCTGTTCGTGCTGCTGATTGACGAGCGTCCCGAGGAAGTGACGGATATGCAGCGTTCGGTTAAGGGCGAGGTCGTCGCGTCGACGTTCGACGAGCTGCCGGAGAACCACATCAAGGTGGCGGAGCTCGTGCTGGCGCGGGCGCTTCGGCTGGTGGAGCACAAGAAGGACGTCGTGATTCTGCTCGACAGCATTACGCGGCTGGCGCGGGCGTACAATCTTGTCATTCCCCCTTCGGGAAGGACGCTCAGCGGCGGTATCGATCCGGCGGCCTTCCACCGTCCGAAACGGTTTTTCGGCTCGGCCCGGAACATCGAGGAAGGCGGCAGCCTGACGATACTGGCGACCGCGCTGATCGACACGGGATCGCGGATGGATGACATCATTTATGAGGAGTTTAAGGGTACCGGCAACATGGAGCTTGTGCTCGACCGCCGTCTGGCGGAGCGGCGCATTTTCCCGGCGCTCGATATTCGCCGCTCGGGCACCCGCCGCGAGGAAATGCTGCTGGAGAAGGACACGCTCGACAAGGTGTGGGCGATCCGCAAGAGCATGAACGATTCGACCGAATTTGTCGACGGCTTCCTGAAGAAGCTGCGCGATACGAAAACCAACGAAGAATTTCTGGCTTCCCTCGACACGTCGGGAACAACCGGTCCAACCGGCCGTCCGGGCGCTTCCGTTCCGTCCGGCGGCGCGGGACGGCGTCCCGTCCGATCGACGACTTAGGCGGGGGAATCGCCTGGGCTCAACGAAGGAGGGAACACCGTGAATCTCGTATACGCCGATGAGCAAGGTAATTTATTCGACCATCCGGACTGGATCGGTCTCGGCCGGAGCGCGGATATGGTCGTCGAACTGATGGAGGATGAACTGATTCCGCTGCCCGAAGGGGCGACTCTGGTCGGCTTGCCTTATACGAGGCCGATCGGCATGAACCCGCGCACGGGCGAGATGCAGCCGCTGCCCGGCGATGTGCAGGCGGTCGGCGCGCTTTTGCCGCAAGGCTATACCCGTCTGTGCATCCCCGGATACGTGAAGACGGACAAAACGCGGAAGCTGCCGCTTTTCGGCTATTCGGCGGTCGTGTGGAAGGACGGCGCTTTCCATGTTGCCGCCCGCAAGACCGACGATCCGGAGCGATGGAATCCGCTGAACTGCGACCGGGACGAGTTGGAGATCAAGGTGAACGGGCTGCTGGCCAAATATCCCGAGAACCGGCTTTATCAGCACCTTTCGAACTGCGCGCTCGGCTATGAATGCCTGACGGCCTCCAATACATTTCTGCAGCGCTGGGAGGGGGCGGTGCCGGTTTCGTTCTCCTGCAATGCGAGCTGCTTCGGCTGCATTTCCGAGCAGCCGGACGACAGCGGCTTTCCGGCGCCGCAGACGCGGATGAATTTCAAGCCGACCGCGGACGAAGTGGTCGAGATTATGCTCGAGCATTTGCAGGCGCCGGACGCGATCATCAGCTTCGGGCAAGGCTGCGAGGGTGAGCCGTCCACCCAGGCGAAAATCATCATCGACGCGATGCGCAAGGTGAGAAGCGTGACGTCGAACGGCTATATCAACATCAATACGAACGCGGGCCTGACCGATCATATCCGGGCGATCGTCGATGCTGGCCTGGATTTGATGCGGGTGAGCACGATCAGCGCCCTGGACGATCATTACAATGCGTATTACAAGCCGCGCGGATACACGCTCAAGCATGTGGAGAAATCGATGCGGTATGCGGCCGATCAAGGCGTATACACGTCGATCAATTATTTGATTTTCCCCGGGGTCACCGATCGCGAGGAAGAAATCGAGGCGATGATCGATTTTGCGAAGCGCACCGGTCTGCGGTTGATCCAGTTGCGCAATCTGAACATCGATCCCGAAAGCTACCTCGAGCTTATCCCGAAAGCGCAGGGCGAGATTTACGGCATGAAGCAAATGATCGAAATTTTTGAGCAGGAGCTGCCGGATGTGG
Source organism: uncultured Paenibacillus sp. (assembly GCF_963515335.1). Lineage (NCBI taxonomy): Bacteria > Bacillati > Bacillota > Bacilli > Caryophanales > Paenibacillaceae > Paenibacillus > uncultured Paenibacillus sp. The sequence goes on from NZ_CAUPYC010000082.1 coordinate 11,385, forward strand.
TGATCGGTTCGTATACGCACGTGCCTCCTGCTCCGGTTCGGCAAACGCCATAAATAGTCGTTGCGCCCGGAGCGCTTGACATGCTATAATCCGCTTATGTGTCATTTTAACTCTGGGCCCGACTGTCGGCTCAGGGCAGAAAGAGGTGAACGAGATGAAACAAGGTATTCATCCGAAGTACCACGTCACCACGGCAACTTGCGCATGCGGCAACACATTCGAGACGGGTTCGATCAAACCGAACCTGCGCGTCGAGATTTGTTCCGTTTGTCACCCGTTCTTCACGGGTAAGCAGAAGTTCCTGGATGCCGGCGGCCGCGTCGATCGTTTCAAAAAGAAATACGGTATCTAACCACCATCGTCTGCCGCAAATTAGCAGAATACAAGGACCTCCCTCAGCCATCCTATGGATAGGTGCCGAAGGGAGGTTTTTTATGATGGTCGGGGTATTGGCGTTATGGTTCAGGCGCCGCAGCAAATGGTTCAGGGGGCTGTTCGCCGCGATGCTCGCGGTTATGCTGACGGCTATGCTTGCCGCTTGCGGCGCACGGGAGTCGGAACGGCTGCAATCATACGGTGATGACGGTTATATGGGTTTGTCGAACACCAATCCGAATCTGCCCCTGACCGGGTCGGCCTGGAGCTATGAGAACGATGGAGAGCTGGCGGAGCAGCTGCTCCGGCCCATGCGCGGCATACGCCGCTCCCGCGTTCGCTTCGACGGGGATCTCATGAGCGTCACGCTGTTTGTCGACGGCGCGCTTAGCCGGGAGGAAACCGCGCGCTTGACGGCGAAGGCCAGGAACGTGCTCGCGGTCAATTTTCCAAGGTATGACGTTAAGGTTGCGGCCCGGCAGTGAGGCAACGATCCCGGTGGGAGGCGGATTATGTCAATGGAGCGCCGCATGAGCCGAAATCCGCGGCTGAAGGCACTGTGCCATTTTCCCCCGGTTGCGATCCGGTCCGATATCGGCTATACTTATCTCTACCGTGCTAGACGGGGAGGTAGCGGTGCCCTGTAACTCGCAATCCGCTGCAGCGAGGTTGAATTCCTGTCCGAGGTTATGCGTTGCAAGGTTTGGCATTCGTGAATAGCGTTGACGGTCGGGTCCTCCGCAATGGACGCCTGTGAACCTGGTCAGGTCCGGAAGGAAGCAGCCATAAGCAGGTCAGTTCATGTGCCGGAGGAGCGCCTGGCCCGAGCTGGGATCGAAGATGCCGCTTGGACCGCATGGATCGGAGACAGGTGCACGGCTACATAGGAAGTTTGGACAACACCTTATACCCTTGCGGGCTCGGAGGTGTTTTTTTGTTGCGGCGAACCGGGTGCGTCCGGCAACTTGTCATTTTTCCGGCGCGCGGATTTGTGTATAATGTAACCATAGCATACCCTTTGTCTAACCGAGGGTCACGAAAGGAAAGGTATGCGTGTCCCATATCGCTTTATATCGCGCCTGGCGTCCGCAGACGTTCCGGGACATGGTCGGCCAGCAGCATGTGGTTCAAACGTTGCAGAATGCCATCCGCGAGCGGCGGATTTCCCACGCTTATTTGTTTAACGGGCCCCGCGGAACCGGTAAGACGAGTGCGGCCAAGATCATGGCGAAAGCGGTTAACTGCATAGAAGGCCCGACCCCGGAGCCGTGCAACGTTTGCGATGCGTGCACGGGCATCGCTTCCGGCTCCATCATGGATGTCGTCGAGATCGACGCCGCCTCCAACCGGGGCATCGACGAAATTCGCGACATCCGGGATAAAGTCCGCTATGCGCCGACCGAAGTCCGATACAAGGTTTACATTATCGATGAAGTGCACATGTTGACGTCCGAAGCGTTCAACGCCTTGCTGAAGACGCTTGAGGAACCGCCGGCGCACGTCATCTTCATTCTGGCGACGACGGAGCCGCACAAGCTGCCGGCAACGATCGTTTCCCGGTGTCAACGATTCGATTTCCGGCAGGTCGGGTTGGAGCAGCAAACCGAGAGGCTGCGCCGGATCTGCGAGGAGGAGAACATTGCCGCGGACGACGACGCGCTGGCTTATATCGCGCGTTTATCGGACGGCGGGATGCGGGATGCGATCAGTCTGCTCGAGCAGGTGGCCGCTTTCGCGGACGAGCGCGTTACGCTCGATCAAGCGGTCGACGTTACGGGCGGCATGGTGGCGGAGCAGTTCGCCGGGCTCGCGGAGGCTGTCCGCAACCGTGACGTCGCAGCCATTATGGCGCTGACGGAAGGATTGATGCAAGCGGGCAAAAGCGCCGATAAATGCATCGAGAACCTGATTTATTATTTCCGCGATCTGCTGCTGCTTAAGCTTGTTCCGGGGCAGCATGCGGGCACGGAACGGATCGTCGATCCGGAGCGGTTCCGCAGTATGGCGGAATCGTTCTCGAAGGAACGGCTGTTCCAAATGATCGACACGCTCAATCGCTATCAGAATGAAATGCGCCATGCCGCGCAGCCGCAAACGCTCTTTGAGGTCGCGTTGATGAAAATTTGCACGATGCCCGAGCCCGGCGGCGATACGGCGGACAGCGCGTCCGCCTCGGCGGTCGCCCGGGAAACGGCGTCGTCCTCCGAGGTGCTCCTGCTGCAGCAGAGGGTCGATACGCTGGAGCGGCGGCTGGAGCAGCTTATGCATGCAGGCGGGGGCGGCCCGGCAAGCGGAGTGGCTGCTCCGCCGCCGTCCGCCGGAGCCAGAGGGGGCGCGCGGAACGGGGGCGCCGCTTTCGGGGCGCGCGGCGGCGGGTCGTCCGTTTCGCCGTCCATCGCCAAGGTGAAGCTCGAGCCGTTCGTGGGCGCGCGGGGCGGCGAGGAGTTCGGCCGCGTCCGCGCCAAATGGCCGGAGGTGCTGCAGCGGGTCAAGGAAGCGGGCGTATCGGTGCATGCTTGGCTTATTAACGGAGAGCCGGTATCGGCCGTCGATGATCAGGTGCTGCTTGCCTTCAAAAACACGATTCACCGGGAAACGACGGAGAAGCCGGCCAATCGCGACGTTATCGAACGGGTGCTGCAAGCCGTATTCGGCCGGCCTGTCCGCTTTCAGACGGTGATGCAGAAGGACTGGCAGGCCGCCGAAGGAGGTGCGCCGGACGCCGCGGCGGAGCCGCTGCAATGGCAGGCGGAGGAGCCGCAGGCTTCCGGCCGGCCCGAATGGGTAGAGGAAGCGATTCAACTGTTCGGGGAGGAGCTTGTCGTAATCGTCGATGACGAGTCCAAATCGTAACGGCTTCCGCAACGGAATTTTATAATCCAGAATGACGAAGGAGTGTCGAACGATGAATAACATGAACCAAATGATGAAGCAAGTGAAGAAAATGCAGGAGCAAATGCTGAAGGCGCAGGAAGAGCTGGGCGAGAAAACGGTCGAAGGCTCCGCGGGCGGGGGCGTCGTATCCGTAACGGTCAACGGCCACAAGAAAGTGCTGAGCGTTGCGATCAAACCTGAAGCCGTCGATCCGGACGATATCGACATGCTGCAGGATCTCGTGCTGACGGCCGTCAACGATGCCATCGCCAAAGCGGATGAGCTCGCCAACAAAGACATGGGCAAATTTACGGGCGGTATGAAAATCCCGGGATTGTTCTAGAAGGAGTCTGTCTGCCTTGTATTATCCAGAACCGATCGCGAAGCTGATCGAATCATTTTCAAGGCTGCCGGGTATCGGTCCCAAGACCGCCGCCCGGCTTGCTTTTCACGTGCTCCGCATGAAGGAAGACGACGTGATCGATTTTGCCAAATCGCTCGTCAGCGTCAAACGCAATCTTCATTATTGTTCCGTCTGCTGCAATATTACCGATATCGATCCGTGCCGGATTTGCCAGGACAGGGCGCGCGACAATTCGGTCATATGCGTCGTGCAGGAGTCGAAGGATCTTGTGGCCATGGAACGGACCAAGGAGTTCGACGGCCGGTATCATGTGCTCCAAGGAGCGATTTCTCCGATGGAAGGGATCGGTCCCGATGAAATTCGCATCGCGGAGCTGTTGAAGCGGCTTGGCGACGATCAGGTGCAGGAGTTGATCCTTGCCACTAACCCGAACATCGAGGGCGAAGCGACGGCCATGTATTTATCGCGGCTGGTGAAGCCGTTCGGAATTAAGGTCACGCGCATCGCGCACGGCTTGCCGGTCGGCGGCGATCTGGAATATGCCGATGAGGTGACGTTGTCGAAGGCGCTCGAAGGCCGTAGAGAGTTGAGCTAACTTATCGAGATTTGGACGAAATCCGCCGGGCAGCCGGTGGATTTTTTGTCGTCGGAATTTGTAGATTAAAATTTTTCTCATAATTGGTGTTTCAAGCCGGTTCTAAGTGGTGATTCTCCGTTTATAAGATGGTAATAGCGGACTTTCGCTATACGCGAAACCTTTCGCTGCCGAGAATGTGGACAGGGAGGGGAATGGATGGCGGCTTGGAACTTTTGGGCGACGAGGTGGATGAAGATGTGGGGTAAAAACGCCGTATTGACGAAAATGGATGTGGTGGAGCCTGAAGTGCGGTTGATGGCCGACAGCCTGATTACGGAAATAAGGGACGCGCACCGGGATTGGGTTAATGCGCAGCGGCATTTCGAGCATGCGCTCGGCAAGGATCAAATCGATTACGCGATTTTTGCGATCGAGGCTGCCGAGAAACGGTATGAGATGCTGCTCAGGCATGCCAAAAGTCTGAAGGTTGCTTGGTCCGCTCACAGGGAGGCAGACGTCGGATGAAACTGGGGTGGAGCATCTTGTTTGCAGGGTCGCTGTCGGCGCTTCTGTTTGTGCTGGTCCGGCACCGCATATCCTGGGGCGGATTGAAGCGTTTCGGTCTCCATATCGCCGCAGCCGCCCTCGTTCTCTATCTATTAAACGGGTCGGGTTTGATCCCGGGCTTTCACGTCCCGCTGAACCCGTCCACGATGGCGGCGGTCATGCTGCTCGGCGTGCCCGGCATTCTATTGATTCTGGGGCTTCAATGGTCGTTGCTGTAAGCAACTGCCGTGAATGTCCGGAACCGGTTATGTAAAAGCTTCGTTCATGAAGCTTTTTTCTTTTTGCGTTCACGTAAAAAGTTGGTTATGTAAAAATTTGGTTGTTGACTGGGCGGCAGAGGTTGTGTTAAAGTTGTCTTCGCGTCTGATTCGGACAAGTGATGGCGATCGAATGATTGGCAAGAAATTGTACTTGCATCTGGGCAGGCTGCTGTGATATATTATAAAAGTCGCCGCTGAGAGGTTGGCGATGAAAGAAAGAAACGAACATTACGGTTTTTCTTTCCCGGCTTGCGCCGAAAAGAAAACACCATTGTTCTTTGAAAACTGAACAACGAGCGAAACTGCCCTGTCATTCC
>NZ_CAUPYC010000083.1:0-16506 GCF_963515335.1 uncultured Paenibacillus sp.
ATGGACAAGACCTCTATCAGGCAGACTTCAGGCACGAGCTATAGCGAGGAAGCAAATATATTGATGTGGCAACCTGACGGAAGCCATTTTCTCAATCTCGACAACTGCGTCCGTGAGCTTGCTGCCAGTGCTGTTAAAGCCTTTCATACCGATAGCGATAACGGCCTTATCCATACCACCGGGAATAGCAAGGTCGCAAGGAGCTGTTTCCTTTCCCCGTCCTTCAAATCTAGTACGCATTGAATAAGGCAATCCGAGACAGATTGCAATTTTTTCCACTTCATCTTCGATCTTGCGCCCTCTTCCGACAGAAGAAGCACCTGACTTCTTAGACCACAGATGCCTTTCTAAAAGTATGTCCCCATAGCTCCAGCGCTTATTCAGTTCCCGCTTTAACTGGCTGATCACATCAAACTCGGAATCCAGATATTCAAGTTTCTTTTGGCTAGAACCGTCCATCCAGAAGTATTAAATTTCGATTTCAATTGATTTTTTAGTTGTTCCTGTCCTAAGCCCCCGGTTGTCGCGATTAGCGGAACGGAGTTCGGGAATCTTTCAAAAAAAACGGCAAGACTTTCACGATTAATTTCCCCTATTCCGGAAAGCTCAGATAGAGTTTCATTAATGCTTTGAAGCATTTCCGAATCCTGTCTTGGAGCAACTTTATCCAAGTTGCTAAGCGAGGCTACGAATGCATTATAATCTGCTGTTGTCATCGAATGAGTTCACCCTTATTTAGCAACAAAGATCAGTTCCTCTGCTTGTCTTCTCAATGCGGTCTCATGCGTGCCGAATGAATAGGTGTGTGGAATAGAGTATACTTGGACGTCTCTCTTTACTTCTTTTAACAGCCCATAAAGTTCTACTTCACTTGGTACCGAGTTAGAACTATAAGACATGACAAGCATTGAATCCTTAAACTTGTAAAATAATCTTCTTAAAGCATCATGGATTGTTCGCTTGTATGCAAACGGTGTAAACCTTTTTTCTATCTTCTTTGTCTTGGTATGCTCCATGATTTTCATACCTTCCCAATAGACAGAAAGCCCCTCTAAGAAATGATATCTTTTGATGTAATCTGCATCATCTTTTGGGGGCGCGTAAGGCGGATCCAAATAAACCAGATCAAATTGTCTTGAATCAATATTAAAAACATCCGAACAAATCACCTTATTTGATTTGCCGTTATCAAAAACAGCGTCATTATATTCTTCCACAGCTTCAAGAAATAACGCTTTTAACGGTAATCGAAGTGAACGTCTTCCGTCATCATACCTGAAATCGGTAATGGTGAAAACTCCCCTTGGTTGCTTTCTTGCAGCAGCTAAACAAACAGAAGCAATTGCTAATGCCCTTTTATACTTGTTCATTGTCGGCAAGTGAGACCATAAGGCATCTAAAAACTCATGATCTTCTTTAGAGAAATAAAGACCTTCGAACTTATTTTGAATAAAATTTCTGCCATCTTTATTGGGTTGAAGCAGAGTTTTTATATCATTTTCATTTAATACAGTGCCAGAGTTTTCAATAAGCGCCCTCGCGACAGTAGCGGGAAAGTTTAAGAAGTCATTGGCTGTTACTTGTTTTCCCATTTCTTTTAAGGAGTAGGATACCACTCCACTTCCACTGAACGCGTCAAGAGCCGTGCTGAATTTGTATTGTGACAGAATGGAGGTTAAGTAAGGGATAATCTTATATTTTGACCCCATATACCGGAGACGGGGATAGTTGAATGATTTTTGGCGTTCCCGTTCCTTAAAAGCAATGTCTATAGCCGATTTACCCAGTATTGTTGCCAAGCAGACCCCTCCCGAACTTATGTTCCTACTTCTCTATAAAACAGTATCACTTCTTTTGAATAGATACAAGAAGAGATTATTCCGGACAGACAAAAACACCTCCCGACTTGTGATTTAACGCGAACTCACAAGTCAGAAGGTAATCGGCCTGCTCATAAACCTTAATACCGTGTTTGAGATCAAAGAAAACTGGATCTATTCTAAATCAGCACTGCTCCGGCGCAGGCTTGCCCGCATCGGTTGCCGTACGGAACGACGAACCGCATCCGCAGGTGGCCGTGGCGTTCGGATTGTGGATGGTGAACCCGCCGCCCATGGCCGACTCCTTGAAGTCGATTTCCAGACCGTTCAGATAGCGGAAGCTGTCTTCATCGACAACCACCTTCAGTCCTTGGACGGTCATTTCTTTATCGTTATCGTGACGTTCGTCGTCAAAGCCCATGCCATAGGAAAATCCGCTGCATCCGCCTTCCTTCACGCCGATGCGCAGAAACAGATCCGGCGTCTCCTCCGCAGCCATCATTTCCTTGATCTTCTCCGATGCCGATTCGCTGATTGCGATCATGGTCGTCCCTCCCGTCAAATACCGTGTGATTGAACTCACTTAAATATAGTATACCCCACAATCGACACCCGCTCAAGAGCGATCGCCCGGGTCCGATCGACAGGCTTCAACCTTGGTGGATGAGCCCCCCGCACGCCCGTAATCGGGGAAATGTAGTTGCCCCGCCGCACGAGGAGGTTTATAATGAGGACAGTCTGCAATCGATTCGATTATGTTACTTTTTTCACAATAAGGCAGATGTCGGTCAGTCAGGGCTGCTTGCTGTATCCGCACGTTCTCTCCTGCATCCGACGGCATCTGACATTTTTTGTACTTATGTAAGGAGGAGCGGCAATGAACGTCGTCATACCAACCGAAGAAAAACGCATGCAGGACATCCGGGAAAAGGTACGGCAAGGCGAACGGCTCACGCTCGAGGACGGCGTATTCCTGTACAAATCGGATGACCTTCTGTCGATCGGACAAATGGCCAACGAGGCAAATGTCCGCAAGAACGGGAAAAAAGTCTACTTCATCGAGAACATGAGCCTCTACTTTACGAATGTATGCGAAGCGCACTGCGCATTCTGCAACTTCCGCAAGGATGAGGGTGAAGAAGGCGCTTATACGTTGACGGGGGAGCAGATGATCGCTTATGTGGACCAGCATTTTCACCCGGGCGTTCGTGAATTCCATATCGTGGGCGGCCATAATCCGCACGTGCCGTTTCAATACTACGTCGATTCGCTCAAGGCGCTGCGCGACCGCTACCCGGACGTCACCCTGAAAGCCTACACGGCGGCCGAGATCGATTTCTTCTCCCGGATCAGCGGGCTGAGCTACAAGGAAGTGCTGCAGACGCTGATCGGCGCCGGACTCGGCACGCTCACAGGCGGCGGCGCGGAAATTTTATCCGACCAATACCGTAAAAAAATGCGGGTCGATAAAGCCGACGTCAGCCAATATCTCGAGGTGCACCGCACCGCCCATGAGCTTGGCCTCCGGACGCATACGACGATGCTGTACGGCTCGATCGAGACCTATGAGCAGCGGGTTGAGCATATGGTCAAGATCCGCGAGCTTCAGGATGAGACGAACGGCTTCATGGTCTTCATTCCGTTGTCGATGCAGCCGATCAGCCCCAGGGCCGGCATCCGCCGCCGCAATTCGGCTTACGAGGATCTGAAGACGATTGCCGTCAGCCGCCTTATGCTGGACAACTTCCAGCACATTAAGGCTTATTTCATCAATATCGGCGTCCAACTGACGCAAATATCGCTGACCATGGGCGCATCCGACGTTCACGGCACCATTGTGAAGGAACGGATCAGCCACTCCGCAGGCGCGTTGACGCCGGAAGGCATTACCCGCGAAGACTTGATCTGGCTTGTAAAAGGAGCCGGCCGCGTACCGGTGGAACGCGATACGTTCTACAACGAAATTCAAACGTACGACTGACGAACGCGGGCCGCTGATGGCCCGCTTCCTTGTTGCGCATACTAAAATCGACTGCCGGTCAGGCGGCGCCTGCGGTTCAGCGTCCGCTGGACGAGGTTAATCTCTATTGTAGTTCAGTATGATTGTCCCTGACGGGGCTGTGTAAAGGTTGTGGATGATTTGAAACGTTGCGTCATTTTGGGAGGCGGCTACGGGGGACTGATGATCGCCCAGGAGCTGCTTGACAAGCAAATTCCGGAGGATACGATCGTCGTGCTTATCGACCGGATGCCTTTCCAGGGGCTGAAGACGGAATATTATGCGCTGGCGGCGGGCACCGTCGCCGACATCGAGCTGCGCAATCCGTTTCCGTCCGATCCCCGTCTCATGCTCACGTACGGCGAGGTGACGGAGGTCGACTTGGACGGCAAGCTTGTCCATTTGGCCGAACAAGATCCGATCTCCTATGACTGGCTCGCGATTGCGCTCGGCTGTACGGATAAATATCACGGCATACCGGGAGCGGATGTTTATTCATCAAGCATACAGACGTTCTCCAACGCGCGGAAAACGTATCAGCGGCTGGGCGACGTCAAGCCTTACGGTCAAGTGACGATCGTGGGCGGCGGTCTGAGCGGCGTCGAGGTGGCCGCGGAACTGCGCGAAAGCCGAAGCGATCTCAATATCCGGATTATGGACCGCGGGCCGAGCGTCCTGTCCGGGTTTCCGAACCGCCTGCAGAAATATGTCGCCTCTTGGTTCAATGAGCATGACGTCGTTATGCTCGGCAATACGTCCATTTCCCGTCTCGAAGAAGGCGTCGTCTATGATCGAACGGACCCCATCGCATCGGACGTGACGATCTGGACGGCCGGCATTCAGCCGGTCCCGCTTGTGCAGCGGCTGAATCTGCCCAAGGACGGCGGCGGGCGCCTGGTCGTCAATGAATACCACCAGCTTCCCGACTATCCCGGCGTTTTCATCGTCGGCGATTGCGCAAGCCTTCCCTTCTCGCCGAGCGCACAGGCCGCCGGCGCGCAAGGCAGCCAAGTGGCCGAGGTGCTTCAGGCGATCTGGAACGGCGAGACGCCTCACCTCGGCAAAATCAAGCTGCGGGGCGTTCTCGGCTCGCTCGGCAAAAAAGCCGGCTTCGGCATGATGGGCAAAGCCAAAATGTACGGCTGGCTGCCCCGCATGCTGAAAACCGGCGTCTTATGGAAATCGAAGCATCATTTCGGCTGACGACCGCCGCTTACAGATCGTCAAGCAGCTTGTCGAGAGCGGCGCGTTCAGCTTCCTGCTCCCGAACGGAGGCTTCGATTTTGTCGTACAGCTCGTCCGCCGTCTCGGCGGCGACGATGTCGCCGTTCACGAAGGCGAACGGAAACAGGTAGCACTCGCCGCAATTGCCAAGACAGCCGTATTCGATCACTTCATAGTCGGGATTTTGTTCAAGCCGCTTCATGACCCGGTCCGTGCCGTGATGCATGTTGCTGGCGCAGAACTCGACGATCGGTTTGATCACGGTATTTCACCTGGCCTTTTGCGAACCATTTTCATTTGGTCCGCTTTGTACTATAATAAAGAAAGAAAGGAGCTGATGACAATGAGCGAAGCAACACAAAACGCCATGTACGACGAAGTGCTGGATGTGCTCGATAAATTGCGTCCGTTTCTCCAGCGTGACGGAGGCGACGTAGAATTGGTGGACGTGGAGGACGGCATCGTCAAGCTGCGCCTGATGGGCGCTTGCGGCAGCTGCCCGAGCTCGACGATCACGCTGAAAGCCGGTATCGAGCGCGCCCTTCTCGAAGAAGTCGAAGGTGTGCAAGAGGTCGTGCAAGTATTCTAAGTTCATGTTCCGGAACGAAAAGTCTTGCCGATAAGGCAAGACTTTTTTGTATTCCCTGCATCCTGCTTGCTCTTACTTTATATAGGGTTTTGGCCCTTAAAACTGCTGCGGAGGTTGTTCGGGGGAGGAGCGGCTTATTCATTGCTGTTTCCACCTTTACAGGGCCTAGGAGATTAAGGAAACAGCAATAGAATGGAGCGATGCACCCGGACAACCGGAGCCCGAACCGGAGCCTTACAACGTATTCTTGATCGGATCAAACCCTCCGGTCACGTCGAGCAAATTGCCGGTAATGAAATCCGACTTCGGATCGCACAGAAAAACGATCGCCCGCGCCACATCCTCGCCGGTGCCCGGCCGCCCGCGAGGCGACTCCTCGTCCGTCAAGCCGAGCACGTCGTCGATGGACCGCTCTTTGTTCGCTCCGCGGATGTCGCCCGGGCAGATCATATTGACCGTAATGCCCTGGGCGGCTTCCTCCACCGCCAGCGTCTTGGTGAACGAGACGAGGGCGGTTTTGGCGGCTGCGTAAACCGCGCGATGCGGCCATGCGCGCGATTCGCCCGCATGGCCGAAGCCGTAATGAATGATCCGGCCCCACCGGCGCCGTCTCATCCCCGGCAGCAGCGAATGGTCCAGCAGCATGACTCCCAGCAGGTTGCCGTTGACCAGGCCCGTGATATCCGCCTTGTCGTAATCCGCGAACAATCGGCGCTCCCGTATGAACGGCCCCGCGTTGTTGATCAGAATATCGACCCCGCCGAACGCCGCCTCCGCTTCCTCCGCAAGGCGTTCAACCTGCTCCGGGTCGGCCACGTCGGCCTGGACGGCCGCCGCCCCGACGCCGAGAGCCGCGATCTCGGCCCGTAAAGCCTCCGCTTCCTCGCGGCTGTGCAAATAATTGACGACGATGTTGCAGCCCAGCCGCGCCAGCTGCAGTGCAGCCCGCTTGCCGAGCCCCTTCGCGCTCCCCGTTATTAAGGCCGTTCTCCCCGTCAGTTCCACGGTCATCCTCCCCTCGCGACAAAACCCGTTCGTTACGAGTATAGCATATGAGGCGCCTATCGGTTCATCTTCGGCAGCCGGACCGCATACTCAAAGGTGGAACGAAGCGTTTCGGCAACCATGGCGAACGCTTGGTCCAAATCTCTCATATGCGATTCCAAATTTTCCAGCTTGAATTCCGTGCCGTACGATTGATGGCTTTGCACCAGGTCGTCCATCAATTCCGTGTTCATGTAGTGGACCTCGATATTCCGCCGCTTGCGAAGGTTGGCCATCGGCTCCCTGTTGCTGTCCTTGAGCTTGCCGAGCACCGTCGTCAAAGCCGGATGCAGATTGCGCTGGCGCATGCCCCGGAGGACGGTGAAATAGGAGAAACGGGACTTCATTTTCTCCGTTTCCAGCCCGAACAGATCGTTCATGAACGTGCCCAGCTTATCGAGTATCGCGAACACGCGGATAAAGGCGTTTTTATCGAAATAGACGTGCCGGTAGTAGTCGAGCCGCTCCTCCTCGGGCATCTGCGCAAGCGATTTGCCTCGCACCCTGGAAGCGAACCGCCTTGCCGCATATCGGCTTTGCTCCAGCTCGTCGAGCGCGGCCATCAGGCCGATCGTCCACAGCTCGTAGGTGCGCAGCTTATGGTCGCCGTCTTTTCCGGCCGAAATCCGCTCGTTCATGAGCCGCACGAAACGTTCCATCCATTCAAAAGCTTCGGCCAGCGCTCCCTCGGCCTTCCGCGCGGGTTCGCCGAACAACATGCGCAGCATCGGACTCCTCCTTCTCTGGGTTGCGTTGTCTAACGCTTTATAACGGCGGCCGGCTTGCCGAAGTATTCGTTCCATCTGCGGTCGACAAGCCGGACGATGTCCTCCCGCGGGAAAAGCTCGTCGGGATAACCCGGCTTCATTCGCGCATCGATGACGATCGGCAGCTTGTAGCCGAGATGATGCTTGCGCAGCTCGGTCTCGGCGTAAATGTCGTCGGCCGGGTTGAAGCGGGTGAATACCGTCCACAGGAACGGCGTTTGGCCGTTCACGATCGACGCGTCGTCCACAAGGACGACCAGCGGCCATGCCGTGCCGCGGGCGGCCAGACGGCCGGACAGCCGTTTGGCGAGCTCGGGCTCCCGCTCATAGGCCGCGCCGGCCACAACGAGACAGCCTTTGCAGTAAGGAGCCGCCGCCGCAACCTCATCGATCGGCCCTTCGTCATACGCGGCCGGAAGCTCCCGAATCGGCCGGCCGACGCCGACGAGCACTCCCTTGCTGCCGTGGTTCAGCTTGCCCCCCGTATAATCGAGCGTATCGTGGGACGTCTTGTCGAAAATATACAGATCGGTTGCGGGATTGAAGCGGCTGAGCACCGCCTCGAGCAGCGACGGGAAATCGGCCAGATCGACCGGCTGATCCGTCAGCATCAGAAACTTCGTCAAAGTCAGCTGGCCTTCTCCGAGAATGCGGAAGGCGGAGACGAGCGCTTCCCGGGAATAGCTTTCCCGTACGACCGCGGCGGCAAGCGCGTGAAAGCCGGTTTCGGCGTATGTCCACAACGACCGGACGGTCGGCATGACGAGCGGGAAAGCCGGCGACAGCAAACGCTGCAGGAAATCGCCCAGGTAATAGTCCTCCTGCCTGGGCTTGCCGACAACAGTCGCGGGGTAGATCGCATCCTTGCGGTGCCATACATGGTCCACATTGAAAACCGGGAAATCATGCTGCAGCGAATAATAGCCGAAATGGTCGCCGAACGGCCCTTCGGGACGACGGAGATGAGGCGGCACCTTGCCGCTGATCGCGAATTCGGCGTAGGCCGGCAGACGGTGCGGTCCTTGCGGATCGCGCACGACCGGCAGCTTGCCGCCGACGATCAATGAAGCCAGCAGCAGCTCGGGCAAATGCTCGGGCACAGGCGCGATCGCCGATGCGATCAGCGCCGGCGGGCCGCCGAGAAACACCGTCACAGGCAAGGCCTCGTTCCTCGACTCCGCCTCATGATGGTGGAACCCGCCGCCCTTCTGAATTTGCCAATGCATGCCGGTCGTCGAGTCGTCGAAAATCTGCATGCGGTACATGCCGAGATTATGCTCCTTCGGATGACCCGGCCGCTCGGTGTAGACGAGAGGCAGCGTAATGAACGGCCCCCCGTCCTCCTGCCAGCTCGTGATGGCGGGCAATCCGGCAAGCGGCCGTTCGCGCCGCTGAACGTCAAGAACCGGCGCTTGCGACGCCGGCGTGTCCTTGAGGCCGATTTTCAGCATATCCCACACCAGGTCGCGCTGGCCCCACAAAGCTTTCGGCGACGGCGGCAGCAGCTTGTCCGTCAGCCCGACCAGCCGCTTCATCAGCTGCTCCGGACGCGGACCGAACGCCATGTCGACCCTGCGGATCGTACCGAACAAATTCGTCACGACAGGGAAAGCGCTCCCTTTAACATTCGTGAACAAAAGGGCGGGCCCGCCCTCGTCAATAACCCGCCGATGTATTTCCGCAATCTCCAGCACGGGATCGACCGGCGCGTCTATAACCGCCAAGCCGCCTTCCCGGCGCAGAGTTTCGATAAAAGCACGCAAATCCTGAAAGCTCATCGGTTAAATCCGCCTCTCACGCAATATCCGGGAACGAATGGCCATGTCGGCAAGAATGCCGAAAAAGAACGAAACGATCAAGTTATGAAGCAAGTTGGCGAAGACATACACATTCTCGTTGCCGAATGTCGCGGTGAGCAGCGCGCCGCTGGCGATCTGGGCGACGACCAGAACGAGCGCCCACTGTCCGGACCGCGCAATGCCGCTCGCCGTATGCCCGCTGCGGCGGATGTGAATGTTCATGCCGGCGACCAACAGCAGCATGATCGCGGCCGCCACGCGGTGAACGAACACAATGCCGGTCGCCCCCGCCATCTCGGGAACGAGCTCGCCGTTGCAGAGCGGCCACCCGAGGCATCCGCCGCCGGAGTCCGTATGGCGGATATAAGCGCCGAGATAGATGACGACGATGCTGTAAACCAAAGTCAGCAAAATGCGCGGATGGAAGGACGCCGGTACCGTAAAGGCAGGCTGCAACGCCTTGTTTCCTTCGCCATTCCGGTAGGCCCAGAAAACAAGCAGCAGTGTGCAGGCGAACGCCAACAGCGAAATGCCGAAGTGAAGCGCCAGAACCGGCGGCGATTGCGGCCATTTGACGGCCGCTGCGCCCATCAACGCCTGCACGACCGTGAAAAACAACGCGCCGCCGGCGTACCATACCGGCTCTTTATAAGACTTGTATGTTCGATACGTTGCGAAGAATGTCGCGACGATGAGCAAACCGACCAAGCCGCTTATCATTCGATGGGAATATTCAATCCCCGATTCCAGCGTCTTGGCGGGAATGAACTTGCCGTTGCAGAGCGGCCAGTCCGTTCCGCAGCCTTCGCCGGATTCGGTATTCGTTACAAGGACGCCCGCCAGCAAGACGAGAAGCATGCCGATGCTGGCCAGAACCGCGAGCGCCCGATAACGGCGGGATACCATTGATCATCACCACATTTCCGGTTATTAACCCAGAATCATTATAACGATAAAAATCGTCAAAATCCATGTTCAAACGGTGAACATATTCACATAGTCCCGCCACGCAAAGGCCGCCCGGCGGACGGCCTGAAACCGAAAAAATCCCCCGTATCGCTTCGCCTGACGGCAGCGATACGGGGGCGCATGGTTCGGCTGCGGCCGCAACCGTTACCGCTCGGACAATTCGCCCGATACTTGCACGGCACGGTCGAGAAACTGCTCGATTTCCTCGCGCGTCTTGCGCAGCTTGCTGACGAACCTTATCAGCTCTTGGCCGCTGCGGAACGCAATGAAGCTGGGAATGCCGAGAATGTTTAATTCGGAGCAGAGATCCGGCAGCTCGTCGCGGTCAATCTCGACGAAATCGATGCGGCCCGCGTAGGCCCGCTCCACATCCGGCATAAACGGTTCGATGAAATGGCAGTCTTTGCACCAGGCTGCCTTGAATACGGCGACGGTCAAGCCGTCCCGTCCGACCCGCCCGCGAAATTCCGCCTCGGTATGAAGCTTCTCCATGTCGGTCACCCCTCGTTTCAGTCCTTAAAGCTTACGGCTTTATTTTACTCCATTTCCCGTTCCAATACCAACGCCTGCTCCTCGTCGAACACCGTTTCCCAACGCACGGTGCCGCCCAGCGCCTTCATCAGATCGCGCGCCGGCACGTACATGCCGCTCTGCGGCATAGCCGTCGCCGGATACGACCATTGAACGGCCCTGCCGTTCACAAAAGCTTTCTTGCTGCCTTGCATGACGGTAATGGCTACGTCCTTGCCTTTGTCGCGCAGCCGCACGGACCGGGTCGAGGCGTCGTAGTCGAGCCGGATGCCAAGCTTGTCGGCCGTGTCCCGCAGCGATACGATCGTCACGCCTTCAGGCGTTACGACCGGCGGATAATCGCCGTAAACCGGGTCCAGGTAAACGACTTGCTTGCCGATCTCAAGCTTTTTCAGCAGGCCGTACATGGCCGAGCTTCGATCGAACAGGCGGAGCGTTTCGTACCCCTGCATCGTCGACATCTCATTGATTGATAAGCCGTTAGGCGCTTTAACCGGCGCGTCGGGCGTCACGCTCCCGTTGACGTTGGATTGCTCGCTTGCGATCCGCAGCCGGATTCCTTCGATGCTTTGCAACGGACCAAGCAGGTCAAATCCGCTCAAGCCCGGGGATTCGTCCCACTGTTCGCCGGCCCCTTCGCTTTCCGGCTCAAGCGAGGCCATGTCGGGGTTGACGACCAGCTCGGCCGCCGATTTGCGGATATCCAGCTTGCTGTCCGCGTACAGGTCAACCTTCAAATACGAGTCCTTGTTAAAAATCTCGCCGATCGTATCCGCGTCTTCCTTCTCGGCCGTATCCATCTCGGCACGCATCTCCTGGAGCTTCTCCACAAGGTCGCCGGCCGCCTTCTTGATCTCTTCCTCATCCGTCAGGCCGATCGGCAGCGCCTCTTCCTCTTCAAGCGGAATGCCGAGCGATGCGAAGATATCCTTATTCGCCAGCATCGTTTCGTTAACGGCCAGAAGCGCTTCCGTCAGCCCTTCCCGATCCGCAATCAGCGCGTCCAGATAAGCTTTGATCCACTGCCACAGCTCGACTCCGTTCATGCGCATCGCCACATGCATCAGCGTCAACTGCTCGCCGTTTACCCGCTCGATCGCGGGCAGCACCTGCAGTCCGTTCGGATTCGGCAAATTGTCGACCGCAAAGCCTGCCACTTGGTCCATGATCGTCTTCGCCATTTCCGTCAGCTTGGCCTGCGCTTCCGGATCGGCCGGCTCCCCCGCCTCCCCGGAATCCGGCGATAGCGGGTTGTAGGCAAACGGATTACCCGCCGCCAGCAAATTCCGAAATGCCGCCTCTTCCAGATCCAGTACGATCGGGCGCTTGGCGCCTTCCAGCTCAACGACCGTAAGCGCGCCGGCCATCCGGACCCCAAACCCGATCTTGACGTCTCCGAGCGCGAGCGTCCCTTTCAGCGACACCGTCCGAGCGTCCTTCATCTTGATATCGGTTAAATCCAATTTTATTTGCCTGAATAAGTCAATCCATTGCGCCGTTCCGTCGCCATCCTTCAGACCGGCGGCCAATTCTTTCTCCTGTTCGTCGCTCAGCATGAGCTCGAATTCGAGCGACTGCTTGCCCTCCATCGACTCCACCTTGATCGATCGCTTCAGCGCACCGTTCAAATCCAGGCCGCCGACCGCTTGGCAGCCGGCTGTAACCGCCATGACAAGGACAAGCGTCAAAGCCAACCATTTTATACGGAACATTCCGCTTCTCATGAGAAAAAACTCCCCTCAGCATGGTGGATAGCAATAGCGCTATTCTACCATATTCAGGGGAGAGCAAGATATATGGCTAGAGCCGGCCGGCCACATTTTTTTTGTCCGGCCGAAGCCTTGACAGCGCCGTGAACAGCTTGCGCAGCGGGCCGGGAAATGAAGCCGCGTCCTCCCGCCTGACCACGCCGAGAACTGCCAGCAGTATGAGATACAATCCACCGATCACCATGGTAGCGACCGCAGCCGTGATGAGGCTGGCCAATTTGTAAGGCAATGCTTCCAGCAGGCGAAGGCCTGCCGAGTCCACGGCCCGGCCGGCTGCGGCCGTTAACGCGACAGCCGCCAGATAGGGGACCCACCGCGAGCCGAGCACACTCACCGCTGCCGCCTTGCGGACGGACGCCACGTTCAGCCAGGTGATCAGAATGAAACTGACGGTCGACGCCGCGATCAGGCCGTATACGCCGAGCACCGGACCGAGCGCAACACTGAGCCCGGCCTTGACGAGCATGCCGGTGACGGTATGATACATCGCCTGGCGCGCCTTGCCGAGCCCGAACAGGATCGAATTCGTCGTCATCATCGTGATCTGGAAAATGGTGCCGGCCGTTAACGCCGCGACCACGCCGCTTCCGCCGGGCGTATAGATCAACCCTGTAACGGAGGGCGCGGCTACCGTCAAAGCGAGGGCGGCAGGGACGCCGGTGAACAACACGATGCGCATGACCAGCGACGTCTGGCGGCGGACCTCATCCAGATTCCCGACGGCGTAAGCCGAAGAAATGACCGGAATGATCGATTGACTGAGCGCAACTGCGAGGATCGGCGGAATGCCTGCGATCGCTTGGGCTTTGATGCCTAGAACGTCCAGGGCGCTTTTGGCCTCCCCTAAGGCGTAATAACCCTCGGTCATACGAATAAAAAAGAACGTATCGAACGTGTAGAAAAACTGCACCGTAACGGCCGTCAAGACGATCGGAACCGACATGCGGAATATTTCACCGTAGATCGTCCGAAGCCTCAGCCGTTTGCTTTTATCTGCCGTTTGCGGAAACGGAGGCTCCGCCGCGTCCTGCCTTCGCAGCCTGAAGGCGTACCACAGCATGACCAGAAACGCGCCGACGCTGCCCAGCACGCTGCCGAACGTGGCCGCCGCGGCGACCCACTCGTCGCCGTAGCCCCAGCTCAGCACCAGCAGCGCCAGGCCGACGCCCACGATAACGCGCAGGATTTGTTCGATCACCTGGGAGACGCCGCCGGCCGTCATCAACTGGCGGCCTTGAAAATACCCGCGCATCATGGCGATTGCCGGAAACAGCAGCAACGCCGGAGCAATCGCCCGGATCGCCGTAGCGGCGCCCGGCAGCCTGGAGAACGTTGCGGCAATAAACGGCGCGGTCCAGTAGAGAACGATCGAGATAACGATGCCAGTGCCGATGCCGAAAAAGACCGCAGCCCGATAGATTTGCCGCGCTTCGCCGATACGGCCCTGCGCATAGCGCTCGGACACCATTTTGCTGATCGTGCTCGGAATGCCGCCGGTGGCGATGACCAGCAGGAGCAGATAGATATTGTTGGCGGCGGTGAAATACGCCCCCCCGTCCTTGCTAAGCATATAATCGAGCGGCACCCGCTGGAAAATACCGAGGAAGCGGGCGATAAGCGCCGCCGCCGCCAGAATGATCGTGCCCTTGATTAGCGAATCCTTCTTTAAGCTCACTTCGCCCTGTGTCCGCCCTTCATCACTGCCCTTTGATCGGCTCAAGCGGCTGATGGTTGCCGCGTACCGGCGCTGCGGCGCCCGACGGCGCCGCCCAGCGGATGCCGTTCCTGATCACCTGCAGCACCGTCGGGTTGTAATAGGTCGGGTACGTCTCGTGGCCCGGGCGGAAGTAGAAAATTTTACCCTGTCCGCGGCTGAACGTACAGCCGCTCCGGAACACCTCGCCGCCCTCGAACCAGCTGACGAAGATCAGCTCGTCCGGCGCCGGGATATCGAAGTGCTCGCCGTACATTTCCTCGCTTTCGATCACGAACTGCTCCGGAATGCCCGCGGCGATCGGATGCGCCGGATTGACGGTCCAGATGCGCTCCTTCTCGCCCGCTTCGCGCCATTTCAGATCGCAGCCCGTACCCATCAGCTTTTTGAAAATTTTCGAGAAATGGCCGGAATGGAGCACGATCAGCCCCATGCCGTTCATGACCCGGTTATGTACCCGCTCGACGATGTAATCCTCCACCTGATCGTGGCCCATGTGCCCCCACCAGATGAGCACATCCGTCCGGTTCAGCACCTCTTCCGTCAGACCGTGCTCGGGCTGATCCAGCGTCGCGGTGCGCACCTCGACGCCGCCCTCCGACAGCCCTCCGGCGAGCGCGTTGTGAATGCCGTCCGGATACACCTTCTTGACCTCTTCGTGCACTTTCTCATGCAAAAACTCATTCCATACCGTTACGCGTACCATTCGTATCCGCTCCCTATAATGTCTTTTGTGCCGCGCCTAAAACACGATCCACAGGATGAAAAGCACAATCATGGCGATCTGCATCATAACCTTGACGACCATGCTCGAGAACAGGCCCACCACGGACCCGAAGCCGACCTTCATCGATTTCTCCGCATTCGAGCCGGCAACCAGCTCGCCGATGACCGCCCCGATGAAAGGGCCGAGCACCAGGCCGAACGCGGGAATGACGAACGGTCCTACGATCACGCCGATCGTGCTGCCGATCACGGACGCCCTTGATCCTCCGAACCTTTTGACGCCCCAGGCGTTGACCGCGTAATCTGCAAAGAAAAGCATCGCGACGATCAGCGTCTGGGCCGTCCAGAAAATCCAGCCGAAATGCTCCCATGTGATAAAGAAGCCGTAGACGAAAAAAGCCGCGTAAATGGCCAGCGCCCCCGGCAAAACCGGATACACGGCGCCAGCCATGCCGACGATGAACAAAACGACGATCAAAATCCAAGCGACGATTTCCAAACCGCGTTCACCCCTTCAACACGAGATTCCGAATGACGTGCGCCACCCCATGCTGCTCGTTCGTCAACGTGACGTAATCCGCTTGATCCTTGACCGCATCCTGCGCGTTTCCCATCGCGACCCCGAGCCCCGCCGCCCGGATCATCGCCAGATCGTTCAGGCTGTCTCCCATCGTCACGACCTGCGGCATGCCGCAGCCGAGCAATTCGCAAAGCTCCTCGAGCGCTGCCGCTTTGGTCACGCCGAGCGGGTTGATCTCCAGGTTGAGCGGCGAAGAGTTCGTAATTTCGAGCCCGCCCCACTCCCGGATCGTCCGCAAAATATCGGCCAGCAGCGCAGCATCCTCGGAAAAGTAGCCGAACTTCAGCCAATGCTTGCTTTCGTAAGCGCCGGCCGGCTCGATCCACTGCTCGCGGTTGAATATGCCTTCCACGGCATAGGTCCAGAACCATACGTCCGACTCCAGCGCCAGCTTGTGCAGCCGTTCGACCATCGCCGCGTCGAGCTGGGTCCGCCGGTGCAGCACATTCGGCCGCCGCCACAGCTCGCCGCCGTTCACCGTAATAAGCGGCGTGTCGAGGCCCAGCTGCTCCGCATAAGGGTATGCGCTCTGGAAGCCGCGGCCCGTAGCGAAGCACACGGTAATGCCGGCATCGGTCGCTTCGCGAATAGCCGACGCGTTCTCTTCGCTGATCTCCTGCCGGTCGTTCAGCACCGTTCCGTCCATATCGAGCGCGATTATTTTGTAATCCGCCATGCACGCCTCCTTCCCGCATCATTGCCATTTTAGCACATTTCGACGGGATTCCAAACGGAAGTTCGTCACAGCCCGGAAGCTGAAAAACAAAGCATCCGTTTGCCGGCCGGCGAGCTGCCGCAAGCTGCGCGCCTCCGGCACGCCGTGCAAAATAATCCCCAAAAATAATCCCAAAAGTGAAGCGAAGCTCTGAAGCGTATTCCGATTACTTTTCGGGGACCCCGTAAGGATATAAAAACTTTATACCCAAGTTTGGCGACATAATTTTCCAGCACCAGGCGTAGCAAGGCTTTCCGGGT
>NZ_CAUPYC010000084.1:0-16495 GCF_963515335.1 uncultured Paenibacillus sp.
CGAAGCGGCGTGCGGCTGCCCTCCATCACCGTGCCGACGAGCAGGGAGGTCTGATGGCCGCATCCGCTGCATTCGTAAAGCAAACGCCGGCAGCGGAGCGCATAAGCCTGCGTGTGGCTGCAGCGTGGGCAAACGAAGCCGGCAGGCCATTTGGCTGAAAATAACGCGTCCACGCATGCCCCCTCCGAAGCAAACCGGTCGCAAAAAGACTCGTAATCCCCGGACACCGCCGCTGCCTCCATACGCCATCCTCCCTATAATAGAACAAGTGTTCTTATAAACAAATTATAGCAAACACTTGTTCTGATTTCAAGATGAAAATGAAAAAAAAGTGCGCTTTTTTGGAAGTGGTTGATTGTTGGCGCTCGATTTTTTTGATCCTGGTTCAAGGGGATAGCTGGTTACGAGGGAGTGGCCGGTCGGCTACGATTGGTCGGGATCGGTTCTTCCTGTTTGGAAGGGATAATGCTCAGAGGTAGCTGGAGGAAGAGGATCTCACCAAACAAACGTTAGATGAAACGCCACGCCGACAACTCCAAGCTAACGCAGAAGCCAGCGTACCGAAGCCAGAGTCCTGAATGAACGGGATAATGCTCATAAGCGCGGCGAAAAGAATGTCCCGTTAGGCTAATGAGAAATGAGATTGGTCGCCGGGGGTGTTGTTTGACCGGCGATTTTGATATAGTAGGGGATAAAACGAACGAACCAACTTATGGGAAGGGTCGGATGCGCGGTGGGAATGCCTTCGGAACCGGACGAACGTACGGCGGACAGCAGGGAGCGGGTTCCGCTCAAGCGGATACTGGCGTTTTTTGTGCCCCTCGGCTTGTCCGCCAGCCTTGTATCGCTTTCGCACGTTATCATTAACGGCACGCTAGCTCGATCGGACGCGCCGGAGGCGGTTATTGCCGCCTACACGATTGCCATGAGTATATTTATTATAACGGAGCGTCCCGCTGTATTTCTGCGGCAGACCTGCTCGGCGCTGGCCGCTGACCGCACTGCTTTCAGGGCGGTCGGCCGCGTGACGGCGCTGATTCTGCTTTTTACGCTCGCGTTCGGCCTCGTCGTTTCGTATACACCGGCCGGCAGAATTCTGTTTACGAATTTGTTCAATGCTGACGAAACCTTGCTGGGACGGGTGCTGGACAGCTATCGCATCCTGATCTTCGTTACGATTTTTTCCGCCGTCCGCTGCTTATACCACGGCATCATTATTCGTAATATGCAAACGAAATGGCTGACGATCGGAATGCTTGTCCGGCTATGCGTCATGTATTTGATTTCGCTGTTTTTCATACTCGGGCCGTACGGCATTGACGGCCGAGCCGGAGCGGTTATTTTCCTGTCCGGCATGCTCGTGGAAGCGGTCGTCAGTTATTTTGAAGGCCGAAGAATATTGAGGGGCATGCCTGAAAAGCTCGCGCAATCGACTGTACGCAAGGCGAAGGACGTGCTTCCGTTCTATCGGCCGCTTGTCGTCACGTCGTTCATATCGGTCATTATCGGACCGGCGATCAATGCCATGCTGGGCAAGACTGCGGATATCGAACTGGCGATCGCTTCCTATGCTGTCGCCTTAAGTATCACCAACATCGTTGTAAGTTTCTACACCTATGTGCACCAAATCGTGCTCAACTTCTACCGTACCGACCCCGCTGCGGTGCGGAGTTTCACGCTGCTGTTCAACCTGCTGCCCGCGGCGGCGATTGCCGTTATCGCTTATACGCCTGTCGGGCCGCCCGTTGTTGGAGGCGTGATAGGCAGCGAAGGCGCATTGCTTGATGAGAGTCTGCGCGTGCTGCGCGTTTTTGTGCTGTTCGCGGCGCTTTTTCCGTGGGTCGACTATGGCAACGGGCTCGTGATGCTGAACAAACGAACGAGATATATGGCATTTTCCCAACTGGGGAATGTCGGGATGACGCTGCTTGCGCTTGTCGTTGCGGTTGCGGCGGCTCCGTCCTGGAACGGGCTTGTCGGCGCGCTTGCGCAGTCAAGCGGCTTGGTCGGGGAATTGCTTGTTCTTATCGTGCTGCTCCGGCGATTTGAAAAGCGGTCGCCGCAAATTGCGGGACAAATCAGTCCGTGAGGAAGCTACGCTTGTAGCCTGCCGGCGTAACGCCCGTCAACCGCTTGAACATTCTGTGAAAATGCGGCAGGCTCCGGAACCCGCAGCGCTCCGCAATCTCGCCTACACCGTCCTCGGTCTCCTGCAGAAGCTCCTTTGCCCTTACAATCCGTTTGGCCGTCACATATTCCGTCACGTTCAAGCCCGTTAACTGCTTGAACACCCGTGAGAAATGCGCGGGTGTCACGGCTGCTGAACGCGCAAGCGCGGATAAGGTCAAATCGTCCTCCGGCTTCTCGTCGATCCGGTGCAATACCCGGTTCATCCATGCCGGGCCGCGTCCGGCGGCCTCGCGCGCCTTTACGCCTTCCGGTGGCAATATCGTGCGGTTGATCTGCAGCAGTATGCGCTGCAGCTGCAGATGGACGGCCTGACGGTGTCCGGGCAGTCCCTCCTCAAGCTCCGCGTGCAGTTCGTCGATCAAACGCTCCAATTGCGCGCCGTCTTTCTCCGCCAACCGAAGCCGGTAAGTTTTGCCTTTCTTTGCATGCTCGAAGCAGCGCAAGGAAGGGAAGGCGTCTCCGAGAGCCGGCTGCTGTACGAAAGCTCCGCTGAAGAATAACGCGGTCGAGTTAATGGGATTGCTCTCATCCGAGAAGGAACGGTGTATCGTGTTGGAGGGGATGATGAACAGATCGCCCTCTTGTTTACCGTAAAGCGTCCGATCGATAAAAAACGTTCCTTCGCCCCGGTGGACGTACACGATCTCATACCAATCGTGCAGGTGATCCGGAAGCTCGGTCGCCGTATGCTTCGTTTGCCTGTAGTTGCAGTTGAAAGGAAACGGCGAGCTTAAGTCGAACCATTTTCGCAGGGGAACTGCTGCTGTCACGGCTTTCATCTCCTTGCATACCTTTGGGAATAAATTGTACATGAAATCGGAATTGAAATTCTTATGATATCGCTGCCATTATATCAAAATCGGGTATGTTTTTGCGTGAATCCGTTATTTTACTATTCTTTTTTCATTTTTATAATGAAATGAAGAGGATTCGCGAGGGAGTGAGGACGATGGAAACGCTTAGCCGACGCTTGCTGGATTCCCGGGAGCGGGAACTGCATGATTCGCTGCTCAGGGAGCCCGTCACCGTACTGCAGGTCGGGGAGGGCAATTTTCTGCGCGGGTTTACGGATTGGATGCTGCACGAGTGCCGCAAGCAGGGGCTGTTCAACGGCGGTGTCGCCGTGACGCAGCCCCGTCCGGCGGGACGGGAGAAAATAGAGGCGCTTGCCGCCCAGGACGGACTGTATACGCTCGTCACGCGCGGCTTGGAGAGGGGCGAACCGGTGGAACGGCGCGAAATCGTATCCGTTTTCACCGAGGCGTTCGATGCGTATTCCGAATGGGAGCGGTTCGTCGAGCTTGCCGAGCGTCCGGAGCTGCGCTTTGTCGTTTCCAATACGACGGAGGCGGGACTTGCCTATGCGCCGGAGAAGGTTGCGGAGGGCGAACCGATCGCCTCTTTTCCCGGCAAGGCGGCTTATTTGCTGTATCGCCGCTTCCTGCGCTTCGGCGGCGAGCCGGGCCGCGGCTTGATATGGCTGCCTTGCGAGCTTCTGGAGCGCAACGGGGACGAACTGAAGCGATGCATTATGCGGCACAGCCGGGATTGGGGGTTGCCGGAGGCGTTCGAGAGGTGGGTGGAGACGGAGAACCGTTTCCTGAATTCGCTGGTTGACCGTATCGTGACCGGTTATCCGGAAGGCAGGGCTGAGGAATGGTTCGATGATTGGGGCTACCGGGATCGGCTTTTGAATACGGCGGAGCTTTATCATTTCTGGGCGATTGAGGCGGAGCCGGAGCTTGAACGGGAGCTGCCGTTACAGCAGGCCGGGCTCAATGTCGTTTGGACGGACGACCTGAAGCCTTACCAGCTCAGAAAAGTGCGGATTCTGAACGGCGCGCACGCGCTGATGACGCCGATCGGCATTCTGCACGGGTTCGAGCATGTGGGAGAGCTTATGGCGGATAAGGATTTCGGCGTATTTGTTACCGGCGCGGTCGAACAGGAGATTATTCCGACGCTGCCGCTCGGCCGGGAGGCGCTTCAAGCCTACGCCGCGGATGTGTTTGATCGGTTCCGCAATCCGTATCTGCGTCATCGGCTTGCGGACATCGCGATGAACGGCTTGAGCAAGTTCAAGGTGCGGCTGCTGCCCGCAATCGCCCATTATGCCGAACAGGGATCGCCGGTGCCGGAGCGGCTCGTTCGCGGGGTAGCGGGCATGCTCCGTTACTACCGCACGGAACGATCGGCGGACGGGAGTTTCGAGGGCGTTACGCTGACCGGGCGGACGTATGCGGTGCGGGATGACGGTGCCGCGGTTGACGCGTTGGCGCAAGCGTGGCGGACGGCAACGCGTGAAGCGTGTTCGGGCAGCGAAACGGCCGGACGGCTGCTTGCGCTGACTGGCGTATGGGGGCGCGATTTAACCGCATGGCCGGGATTCGCCGAAGCCGTAGGATCCGTCCTGGCGGAATGGGAAACAAGGGAGGCAGCCGGGCGATGAACGATTGGATACGGTTGAATGAGCGGGATCATGTCGTCATCGCGCTGCGGCCGCTTGCCAAAGGCGGGGCGCTGACGCTTCCCGGGGCGGGCGGCGTAACGGTTCGCGAGGACGTGCCGAAAGGGCATAAAGTGCTGATCCGCCCGGTTCGCGAAGGCGAGCATGTATTGAAATTCGGCTATTCGATCGGCAAAGCGAAGACGGATTTGGCGCCGGGCGAATGGGTGCATTCCCACAACCTGGAGACCGGTTTGAGCGGCTTTCTGGAATACCGGTACGAGCCGGCGGCCGATGCGGACGGAACTGACGCATCGGCAGCTTCGCAGACCGGGCGGGAGCGCAGCTTTCAAGGTTATGTGCGGGAAGGCGGCGAGGTCGGGATCCGCAACGAAATCTGGATTATCAACACCGTCGGCTGCATCAACAAAACATGCGAGGTGATCGCGCGGAAAGCGGAAGCGCTGTATGGCGGGCGGGTGGACGGCATCCACCATTTCGCCCATCCGTTCGGCTGCTCGCAGCTCGGCGACGATTTGACGCATACGCAAAAGCTGCTGGCGTCGCTCGTCAATCATCCGAACGCGGGCGGCGTGCTGGTCGTCGGGCTCGGCTGCGAGAACAATCAGATCGGCGCGTTCCGACAAGCGATCGGCGAACAGCCGCCCGGGCGTGTGAAGTACATGCGCGCACAGGATGTCGACGACGAGCTGGAAACCGGCCTTTCTTTAATCGGCGAGCTGGTTGAATATGCGGAGCGTTTCGAGCGCCGGCCCGTGCCGGTGTCGAAGCTGAAGCTCGGCTTGAAATGCGGCGGCTCGGACGGCCTTTCCGGCATTACGGCGAATCCTCTCGTCGGAGCCGTGTCGGATCGTCTGGTGTCGGCCGGCGGAACGGCCGTCCTTACGGAGGTGCCGGAAATGTTCGGCGCCGAGACGATTCTGATGAACCGGGCGGCGGATGAGCGGGTTTTCCGGGAAATCGTGGAGCTGGTCGACGGGTTCAAGCGGTATTTTATCCGGCACGGGCAGCCCATTTACGAGAATCCGTCGCCCGGCAACAAGGACGGCGGCATAACGACGCTCGAGGAAAAGTCGCTCGGCTGCACGCAAAAGGGCGGACATGCGAAGGTAACCGATGTCGTCGCTTATGGGGAAAGGCTCCGGAAGGCCGGCTTGAATCTGCTGGAGGCGCCGGGCAACGATCTGGTGTCGGTTACGGCATTGACGGCGGCCGGCGCTCACATCGTCCTGTTCACGACCGGCAGAGGGACGCCCTTCGGCGGCCCGGTGCCGACCGTGAAACTATCAACGAACAGCGAATTGGCCGACCGCAAGCGCAATTGGATCGACTTCGACGCCGGTCGGCTGCTGACGTATGGAAGCATGGAGACGCTCGCGGGGGAACTGTGGGAGGAACTGCTCCGGGTCGCCTCCGGCGAGCGACTTACGCTGAACGAGCGGAACGGCTTTCGCGAGATCGCCATTTTCAAGGACGGGGTCATTCTCTAGCCGGCTCTCTTCGTTTATAATGATGGGGGCCAGCCGCGAGCCGGCGCTATAGACAGACAGAGGAGATGGAATCCGACTTGAACCAGGATGCGAGCTTGCAGCCGCGCAAAGCCGTTTTTTTTGATTTGGACGATACGTTATACGACCAGCTTGTTCCGTTCCGGAATGCCGTTGCCGAGCATTTGCCGGAGCATGCCGAGAGCCTGCCGGCGGATGGGCTTTTTCGGGCTTTTCGCCGGCACAGCGATTTGTTGTGGGAGCCCTATGCCGGCGGCGAGCTGCCGCTCGAGACGATGCGGGTCATGCGGCTGGTGCGCGCGTTTGCCGATTTCGGCGTGACGATTGACGAGCGGATATCGGTATCCGTTCAGGAGGCGTACGAAGCCGGGCAGGGAAGGATCCGTTTCCTGCCGGGTGTGGAAGCCTGCTTTAGCGAACTGGCGCGCAGCGGCTATCGGATCGGCGTCATTACGAACGGACCGGAACAGCACCAATGGCGGAAAATCCGGGCGCTCGGACTCGACCGGATTGTCCCCCGGGAGATGGTGTTCATTTCCGGAGCGGTCGGTTTGACCAAGCCGGATCCCAGGCTTTTTGAGCACGTCAACCGGTTGTCCGGAACCGATCCGGAGCAGTGCATCTTTGTCGGCGATTCGTGGGAGAACGATATGCTCGGAGCCCGCAATGCCGGCTGGCGAGGCGTCTGGTTCAACCCCCGCGGCAACCGGCCGGGCAAGGATTACGCACCGCACTTGATCGTTTCCGATTTTGCGGATTTGGCGGCGTTCATTATTAAGTCGGAGGAGCAATGCCTGTAAAAAAATGAACGGAAGTTCATAGAGCGGTATTCAATAAAGGACCGTCGGCGCCCCCGTGCGCCGACGGTCCTTGTTTCATTGCCGGCGGGCGGAACGAGCGAAAATTTTCCTGCAAAGCAGACATTCGAGGGTCAGGCATGTCATATTTTCTTACTATATCAGTTTTTTTAAAGGGTGATATAAGGAAAAGCAATACATAAATCCGCGCTCGTTTGATTGACTCTCTGCATATTGTGTAATATTATTTAACATATAAAAAGAAAATTCGTAACCGCAGTGTAAGGTTATCTATCGAGCGTCAAAGAGAAGCGCAAAGGAGTGAGTGAAATGAAATGGTTTCTAACCATCGCTGCATTTCTCACGGTATCCAAGGTGTCCGCCGTAGATGATTGCGTGACTAATATCAATGATTCATTTGAAGGAAACGCAGGCTATTGGAAGCCGTCTCTCCGATAACGGTTCGCGAAACCGAGATAATCTGAGCTTTAGGAGACGAAGGGGGGGCCTGGGACGGCTCCCCTTTTTTCATGCACATACCGATAGGGACAGGGATGAGGAGTGGAGCAGATGAGAAAAAAGCTGGTTCTGATCGGCAACGGCATGGCAGGCGTAAATGGTATCGAACAGCTGCTGCGGTTGGCGCCCGACCGTTATGATATTACGATATTCGGAAGCGAGCCCCATCCGAACTACAACCGGATTCTGTTGTCTTCCGTTCTTGCCGGCAATGCGAATATGGACGACATCGTCCTTCATTCCTGGGAATGGTACGCCGCTCACGGCATTACGCTGCATGCGGGGCATACGGTGACGGCTATCGACACAAAGCGCAAGTATGTGGAAACGGACAGCGGACTTCGGGCCGATTACGACGAGTTGGTCATCGCCACCGGTTCGCGCCCTTTCATGCTGCCGCTTCCCGGCGCCGACAAGGAAGGGGTCATCGCCTTTCGGGACATGAAGGATTGCAAAGCGATGATGGAAACCGCCCGAACGCACAGGAAAGCGGTCGTCATCGGCGGAGGCCTGCTCGGGCTGGAAGCGGCGAGAGGCCTGCTGAATCTGAACATGGAAGTGACGGTCGTTCATATCCACAAGCATCTGATGGACCGCCAGCTTGACGCACCCGCCGCGCTCATGCTGCAAAGGGAGCTTAGGCAGCAGGGCATGAAGTTCTTGCTCGAGAAGAACACGGAGAAAATTACAGGCAAAAAAAGGGTCGCCGGCGTGCGGTTTACGGACGGCACGGAGATGGCCGCCGATCTTGTCGTCATGGCGGTCGGCATCAAGCCCAATATCGAGCTCGCCGCGAAAAGCGGAGTCGACGTCAATCGAGGTATCCTTGTTAACGATTATTTGGAAACGAACAAGCCGGGGGTATACGCGGTTGGCGAGTGCGCCGAGCACCGCGGCATCGCCTACGGACTTGTCGCTCCGCTGTACGAGCAGGGCGCCGTGCTGGCCAAACGGCTGGCCGGGGTGAAAACCGACGGGTACCATGGCTCCGTCGTGTCGACCAAGCTGAAGGTTTCCGGCGTTGAGGTGTTCTCGGCGGGCGAATTCCTGGATGCGGACGACACCCGCGCGGTGCGCATGCAGGACGAGTTCGGCGGCGTTTACAAGAAAGCCGTCATTCGGGACGGCCGGCTCGTCGGCGCCGTCCTGTTCGGCGATACGACCGACGGCACGCGTTTGTTCTCGATGATTCGCAGCGGGGAAAATGTAGCCGGACGCGAAAAGGAAATTTTGCTCGGTTCGGGAGCGCCGGCGGCCGCATCGGGAGCGGATAAGGCCGCAGCCTTGGGTGAAAACGAGATTGTTTGCGCCTGCAACGGCGTGACGAAAGGCACAATCATGCGGGCGATCCATGAAGAGAGCCTGCAGACGGTAGAGGATATCAAAACATGCACCAAAGCGTCCGGTTCCTGCGGGAGCTGCAAAACGACGGTCGGCTTCATACTGGAGTACGCGCAGCGGCACGGCGGGACCGGCGAACCGGCGGTCAAGGAAACGATCTGCGCCTGTACGGCGCTCGATCATGAAGAAGTGATTCAGGCCATCCGAACCGGACGCTTCCGGCATGCGTCCGAAGCGAGAGCCGCCCTCGGGTGGAAATCCGAAGAGGGCTGCGCCGCCTGCGAGCCGGCTCTGCACTATTATGTGGGCGTTCACGGACACGGCAGCCCGGCCGAAGGACAAGCAACCGCCCCGCTTCGGCAGGCTTTTTCGGCCGCCGCGCAACCGGGCGGCCCGGATGGCGACGGCGGCGCTTGCTCGCTTGTGCCCCGTATGCCCGGCGGCGTGACGAATGCCCCGCAGCTGCGGCGGATCGCGGATGTCGTGGAGAAATACGGCATTCCGCTCGTGAAGCTGATGAATGGCGCGGAGCTTGAGCTGTTCGGCATTTCCGCTTCAGCGATTTCGTCCGTCAGGGAGGAGCTCGGCATGCCGGCTGAAGCGCCGCTAACCGGTGCGGCGGTTCGTTCGATCGCTACCTGCGGAGGTTTGCGCTACGAACAGGACGCCATGCAGGACTCCATCGCCGTGGGGATCGCCCTGGATGCCAGGCTGGCCCAGCTGCCGATGCCGCAGGAGACAACGGTCGGCGTCTCCGCGAGCCCGCGCCACCGCGCAGGCTCGCTGACCAAGGATATCGGCATCGCCGGCACCCCCGGCGGCTGGGAATTGTACGCAGGGGGCGGCGGAGAGCGCAAGCCGCAAGCGGGACAATTGGTTTGCACGGCGGAAACCGATGAGCAGCTTCTTGCTTATACACTGGCCTTCGTCCAGCATTACAGGGAAACGGCGCGCTATGCGGAGCGCGTCTCGCAATGGATCGAGCGGCTCGGCCTTGTGCGTATCAGGGAGACGATATTCAATCCGCTTGCCGCCTCTTTATTGGCCGAGCGCCTGGAAAAGGCGGCGGCCGCAAGGGTCGGAAAGCAAGCAGATCAGCAGCCCGAGGCTGCGGGAACCAGGTGAGCGCGATGCGAGTACAGGAGAACAACGCAAGGAACGAAGCCCGCACTATGCCGGCGCCTCAGACCCACGAGCTTGAGCAGGCGCCGCCGGACCGGGTAATGGCTGCAATGGATACGCAGTGCCCGTTCTGCAGCGTGCAGTGCAAGATGATTGTGGAGGAGCGGTCGACAGACGGCTCGCCTGCCTATACGGTCACCCCCAAGCCCAATAAGGCGTCCGAAGGCCGGCTTTGCATCAAAGGGATGAACGCGTATCAGCATGCGCTCAGCGGCGAACGGATACTTTTTCCGATGGCGAAGGTGGATGGCGATTTCGTGCGCGTCAGCTGGGAGGAAGCCCATCGGCTGATCGAATCGAAGTTCGCGGCCATCCGGCGCAATTACGGGAATGATGCGATCGGCGTCTACGGCGGCGGCTCGTTGACCAATGAATCCGCCTATTTGCTTGGCAAATTCGCCAGGGTGGCGCTGCGCACCCGTTATATCGACTACAATGGGCGGTTCTGCATGTCGGCCGCAGCGTCGGCGGGCAACAAGGCGTTCGGCCTCGACCGAGGCTTGACCAACCCGCTGTCCGATATTGCGCTGGCGCGCTGCATCATTCTGGCGGGCACGAACATTGCCGAATGCCAGCCGACTCTTATGCCGTACTTCACGCAGGCCAAGGAGAACGGCGCGTTCATCATCGCCATCGATCCGAGGCGGACGGGAACGACGGAACTCGCGGACCTGCATCTGAACGTAAAGCCGGGGATGGATGCGGCCTTGGCGAACGGTTTGCTTAAAGTCATCGTGGAGCAGGGCTATACGGACCAGGCTTTTATCGACGGGCGCACGAAAGGGTTCAAGCAGCTGAAAGAGCATTTGGCGTCCATGGATCTCGACCATATCGCCGACATTACGGGCGTCCCGGCAGGCCGGATCCGGCAGGCGGCCGAAGCTTTCGGCAAGGCGTCCGCCGGCATGGTGTTTACCGCGCGGGGCGTGGAGCAGCAGACGGATGGCTATCTGGCTGTGCGCAATTTTCTCAACCTCGCTCTCGTTACCGGAAAAATCGGCCGGGAAGGCTGCGGCTACGGCGCGATCACCGGCCAAGGCAACGGACAAGGGGGCAGGGAGCACGGCCAGAAGGCCGACCAGCTGCCGGGTTACCGGTCCATTGAGAATGAGGCCGACCGCGCCTACATTGCCGGGGTGTGGGGAATAGACGCCGGCAACCTGCCGGGCAAAGGGGTATCGGCGTATGAAATGATGGAAAAGGTGCACGGCGAAGAAATACGGGCGCTGTTCGTCATGGGCTCCAATCCGGTCGTGTCCAACCCGAATGCCGATTTTGTGGAAGCAGGCCTGCGCAAGCTGGACTTCCTTGTCGTGGCCGACATGTTCCTGTCCGAAACGGCGCGGATGGCGGATTTGATTTTGCCGACGACCTCCTATCTGGAGAACGAGGGCACATTGACCAACCTGGAGGGCCGTGTTCTACTGCGGGAGGCGGGCCGGCAGGCTCCGGGAGAAGCGAAGCATGACTGGCAAATCCTGAGCGAAATCGCGGCATGGCTTGGAAAAGCGTCCTTCTTCCCTTACACGGCCGCTGAGCAGGTGTTCGAGGAGCTTCGCATCGCAAGCCGCGGCGGAATCGCCGACTATTACGGGATTACCTACGAACGGCTGCGCCGGGAAGAAGGGGTTTATTGGCCTTGTCCCGCCCCCGCGCACCCCGGCGAGAGACGGATGTTCGAGCAATCGTTCGCCCATCCGGACGGCAAGGCGGAGCTGATCGCGGTGAACCACCATTTTCCCAAGGAGCAAGTCAGTGAGTACTATCCGCTGCACCTGACGACTGGCCGCGTATTGACGCATTACTTGACGGGCGTTCAGACGAGGCGCAGCCACACGCTGGCCGCTCGCCAGTTCGAGTCGTATCTCGAGATTCACCCCGCCACGGCGAAAAAGCACCGGATCGAGGATGCCGCCTTGATCCGCCTCGAGTCGAGACGGGGGAGCATCGTCGTGCGCAGCAAGCTGACGTCCGACATCAGGGAGGATACGGTGTTTGTGCCGATGCATTGGGGCGGCATCCAGAACGTAAACAAAGTCACGAATGAAGCGCTTGATCCGACCTGCAAGATGCCGGGCTTCAAGGTGTGCGCCGTCCAGGTGAAGCCGCTGCTCGAATACGATTAACGTTGCGAACGCCGCAAAAATGCAGCCGTCCCGGGTGGGGCGGCTGCATTTTGTCGGTGCGAGTACTTATTTCTTGGGCGTATCCTTCACCTTGCCGGTGCCTCCGCAGCGCGTGCATATGACTTGCATCACGACCGGCAGCGTGATTCGGATGCGCCCTGTTCCCCTGCAGTTTGGACACACCACGGCGATCCCCCCGTACGTCAGCTTTCGTTCAGTTTTTCCCGTATGACGGGTTTCTCCCGGTCCAGCTTCAACACGCGGTTGACCTGCCGGAAAATGCGCTTCGATTCCTTCGTAAGCAGCGGACCGAGTATCGCCAGAATAAGCACATATAAGGCTGCGAACGGCTGGATGATGGCCATCAGGCCGCCGGCCGTCCCGAGGTTCGCCAGTATGATCGAGAATTCGCCTCGGGAGACGATCGTCAGCCCGATGTTCGAGGATGCTTTCGGCGACAGTCCCGCGCTACGGCCGGCCAGCAGTCCGGCGATATAGTTGCCCAGCAGCGTGATCGCTACAGCGCCCAGCGCCAGCCATACGGCGCCGCCCAGCGTGAAGGGGTCGATCGTGAGGCCGAAGCTGAAAAAGAACAGAGCGCCGAAAAAATCCCGAAACGGCAGGATCAGCTGCTCGATCCGCTTGAGGTGCTCCGTCTCCGCCAGCACGAGGCCGACGAGCAAGGCGCCGATCGCTTCCGCGACCTTAATCGTCTCCGAGAAGCCGGCGGTAAGGAACAGAAATCCGAAGATGACGAGCAGGAACAGCTCGTTCGAGCGGATATTGAGCGCCCGGTTGAGCAATGGCGCCGCCTTCC
This sequence comes from uncultured Paenibacillus sp., assembly GCF_963515335.1. NCBI lineage: Bacteria > Bacillati > Bacillota > Bacilli > Caryophanales > Paenibacillaceae > Paenibacillus > uncultured Paenibacillus sp. The sequence goes on from NZ_CAUPYC010000084.1 coordinate 12,948, forward strand.
GTCCGATGACGAGAAAAGCGAGCATGAACCCGAGCGCGTACGATGCCGACAGCAGTACGCCCGTAAGCGACGACGATCCGCTGAGCACGAGGCCCGACAGGATGGAGATATATACCGCCAGGAACACGTCCTCGAACATGATGATGCCGAGGATCATTTCCGTTTCGGGATTGGCCGTCCTTTTCAGGTCGACCAGCACCTTGGCCACGATGGCGCTCGACGAAATCGTCGTAATCCCGGCCATGACAAGGGTTTCCTCCAACGGAAAGCCTATCGCCCACGGGTAGACGACGCCGAGCGTGAAGTTGATCGCAATATAGATCGTTCCACCGACCGCGATGGAGCGCCCGGATTTCACCAATCTGCCGACCGAGAACTCGAGGCCCAGGTAGAACAGCAGAAACAGAACGCCGAGCCTGCCCAGAAATTCGATGAACGGGGCGCTTTCGATGAACCGGAAGTCGAAGATGCCGATTTTCGGCGCATGCGGACCTACGGCCATTCCGATCAATATATAGAACGGAATGACGGAAAACCGGAGCTTGGCCGACAGCAGGCCGACCGCTGCGATCAGCAATACGGCCAGGCCGATCTCCAGGACGAGGTGATCCATCTTATTCACCTCCGCTGAGGAGCAAACGTTTCAACTCCTTCATATTGGCGCGTTCACCGGCGACGACCAGCACGGTGTCGATTTTGAACCGGTAGTCGGGTCCCGGATTGATGTACTTGGCCTCTCTCTCGACGGCCGCGATAATGGTCGTTTCCGTCCGCTTGCGGATTTCAAGCTGGCCGATCGTCTTGCCGATGCATTTGGCGTGCGACTCCACCTTGTACCATTCGATCGTCAGATCGTCCAATGCGATTTCGACGGTTTCCAGCGCTTTCGGCATATAGGTCATGCCGCCGACAATGCCGGCGATATGCCTCGCCTCATCGTCGTCCAGCGTGACCATCGAAATGCTGTCGTCCGGATCCTCGTAGTCGAAATGGTACAGTTCCCTGCGGCCATCGTCGTGGATGACCACGACAAGCTTGTCGCCGCCGCGCGTTTCGATCTGATATTTGCGGCCGATGCCCGGCAAATCAATTTCTCTTATATTCATGCATGATTCCTCCCAATCGCTCCAAATAAGCATGCGAAAACAGACGGTCGAAACGCATTTCCAAGTTTCACCGAAAGGATGGGTGCTTATGCTTGGCGGAGCCGGAAAAAGGAAGTATATTTAATAGGCATAAGGAATAAGCGTCTCAGACGTTTGGGGATGCAAGAGCGGAACGTGACGACGGGTTTGATCGATCCGCGGACTGTGTACAGCAGAAGGGAAAACAGCAGGAGGGCAGCCGAAATCACGGCAGCGGCCTTGTGCTTGGAGACGGCGTCGTGCCTGACGGCGGTTATTTTGTGATAATCCGCTTTCTCCAGGAGGCGGGCGGAGGGGTCGCCGAGGGATGGATCCCGATCCACCGAGAAGAACGGAAAGCTGAGCACGAAGACGATCAAAAGGAGAACGGCTTTGGTCCATGACGCTTTTGTCATCAGGTTACCTCCTCTGCGAATGTCCTTTATATAAGTATAGCTTATAATTAAGTCTAAGTCTAAGGCTTCCCCGGAATATGCGCAAGTTCCATCACGCCAACATGGAGTTGATTAAAAAGGAGCTGGCGGGTAAAGGGTAGTAACAAGAATGAAGGAGGCGGCTTTAGGACGACCTGCTCGGGGCACGGGTCGCCGTTGAAGATTAAATTTTTCGAGAAGTACTCTAAAACAATGACAGCAAAGGTGAACACAGATGATCGCGGCAATCATACACGGCTTTGTTCTGGCATTCGGACTCATTTTGCCTTTGGGCGTGCAAAACTTCTACATTTTCTCGCAGGGAGCCGTCAGAAAAAAATATATCCACGTCGTGCCCGTTTCGCTTACCGCCTCGATTTGCGACACCTTCCTTATTCTGGCCGCGGTGTTGGGCGTTTCGGCGCTGGTTGCAACCCTGGAATGGTTCAAGCTCGTCCTGATCGTCGGGGGCGGCATTTTTCTCATCTACATGGGCATCCAATCCTGGCGGGCGTCGACCCGGCAATCAAGCGAGGTTCAGGCGAACCACACGATCGGCAAAACCATCGCGTTCACCGTCATGATCTCCATCCTGAACCCGCATGCAATTCTGGATACGGTCGGCGTCATCGGCACGAGCTCCATTCAATACACCGGCTGGGAAAAAGCTGCCTTCACCGTATCCACCGTGGCGGTATCCTGGATATGGTTTTTCGGTTTGGGGCTGGCGGGCAGGCTGCTCGGTTTAAGAGATAAGTCGGGCAAACTGATGGTCATCATGAACCGGATTTCCGCAATCGTCATGTGGCTGGCGGCGGTTTATTTGCTGAAAAGCTTGTTCGCATGACGCGCCCGGTTCCCATTAACCGCCCGGCAGTTGAAGGAGAACGCGGACAAACGCCTGCACCCGACCGTATTGAATGATCCTGAACAAGGTTTTCGGCTATTGACCTTATCGTTGCCTCAACGTTTATGGTAATAGAATTATCTCTTAAGGAGCGAAAAACAATGCCGAACCATGAAGAGATTTACCGCCAGCAAGCCGAGAAATACGAGCGGATGATTTCGAGACAACCGAATGTGGTGCCGTGGATTGAGGAGATCAGGCCGGTTCAAGGATTGGATGTTCTTGATCTGGGAGCGGGTACCGGGCGCATTTCCGTTCCGCTTGCCGATAAAGCCGGATCCCTGGTGTCGACCGACAAGTCCGAAGCGATGCTCAAGGTGCTGAAAAAAAAGGCTGCTGGCCGGATTTTTCTTCGGGGAACAATTGGCCGACCAGGTTCGGAGCAGCAACAGCCCGACGCTCGCTGAATGCGCGGGTATCTGGTGGAAGCATCTGAACGATTAAGGGGAGTGCAAATGAGGCGCCGCTGGGAAGCAGCGATCGCTGCGCTTGAGAAGCATATTCAGGAGGCCATCGATGATTGACATCACGATTGAGGACGCCGCGCTGCAGGATTTGGGCGCGATCGTCGACATTTATAATTCCACGGTTTCGTCCCGCCGGGTAACGGCCGACCTTGAGCCGGTCAGCGTGGAAAGCCGGCTGCAATGGTTTCATGAGCACACCCCCGATTTCCGGCCTTTGTGGGTAGTCCGGTCAGGAGGGGACATCGCCGCTTGGCTGAGCTTCCAATCGTTCTATGACAGGCCGGCCTATAATGCCACGGCGGAGCTAAGCATTTATATTGACGAACGGCACCGTGCCAGAGGATTAGGCTCGATACTCCTCGATCGCGCGATCGGTGAGTGCCCGCGCCTAGGCATAAAGAGCCTGATCGGCTTCGTGTTCGCCCACAATGAGCCCAGCCTGGCGCTGCTCGCCAAATTCGGCTTTGAGCGTTGGGGTTATTTGCCGGGCGTCACGGAGCTGGACGGGATCGAGCGGGACGTTGTCATTTTGGGGCGTAAGATTACAGCGAATTAGCTGCCACCTGAATCCGTGAACCTCGCCACATGAAAAAACGAGAAAATAGAAGGAAATCCG
>NZ_CAUPYC010000085.1:0-16100 GCF_963515335.1 uncultured Paenibacillus sp.
TTTGGCAGGTTTCGTGGGGGGAAGAGGGGGGCGGCGAGCGAATAAGCGGCATTTTGCAGGTTACGGGGGGCGAAGAGGGGGGCGGCGAGCAAATAAGCGGCATTTTGCAGGTTACGGGGGGTGAAGAGGGATGGCCCGCGTAGAATGCAAAAAAAGGGCCGCCGAACCCTGTTCGGCGAACCCGCACCCGTCATCCTATAACCCCGCCAGCACCTGGTACCAGACGCCTTTGGGCGAATACAGCTCCTCCCGCACCTTCGCCCAACCGCCGAGGTAGCCGATGTCGAACAACCCCTCCGGCTGCGGAAACCGCTCCTTCGTTTCGTTCCATAAGTCCGGGTCAACCGGACGGAATCCATGTTTGACGAACGTGCGCTGCGCCTCGGGCGAGCCCAGAAACGCCACGAACGCCTCCGCGACCTCGCGCGTGCCGTGCCTGTCGACGTAGGAATCGACGACCGCGGCGGGGTTCTCGATCAGAATCGTATCGCGCGGCGTCACGATTTCATACGGCACGCCCTGCGCGATGCGCGCCAGCAGCTCGTTCTCGTACGTGACGATCACATCGCCCACGCCGTACTCGAACGCCGCCATCGAAGCGCGCCCGCTTTTGTCGAGCGACTCGACGTTGCCGTGCACGGAGGCGAGAAACTTTTTGGCGTACGCCGGATCCTTCCGCCCCCGCTCCTCCTCCGAACGCTTCAACCCGGCGCCGTAAATCGCGTTGATGTCCCACATCGCGCCGCCCGACGTTTTCGGATTCGGGTAGAGCACCCTCACGCCGTCCTTCGTCAAATCGGCCCAATCCCGGATGCCGAGCGGATTGCCTTCACGGGTGCCCATGACGACGATCGAGCGCGTGATCATGCCTCCATAAGCGCCTTCTTCCCGCCACTTGTTCTTGATCAGTCCGGCCTTCTCGATTTTGTCGAGGTCGGCCTCCATCGCCAGCACCGCCACATCGGCCTCGAAGCCGCCCACGATCGATCTGGCCTGCGTGCCCGACGCCTCGTACGACTCCTGAAAGGTCACCAGCTGGCCGGTCTTCTCCCGCCACCGCTGCTGGAACGCCGGCAGGAGCTCGGCGAACGCGTCCTTCGCGACGGAATACGCGCCGATCACCAGCGTCACGTCCCCCGTGGAAGACGACGGCTTCCCGCCGTCGATGCCGTTCCCCGGCTCGGACGGGCTTGCGCACGCAGCCGTCAGGAGGAGCAGCCCGATCGCGGCCAGCTTGGCCGCCCCCCGCTTGAGCGGCGGGAACGGGAACGGCGCACGCACAATCGCCGGCACCGCAGCCATAGCCGCCTGTATCAAGCCCCTTCCGCCCGAGCGGACCGGGGTCGTTTCGTTTTTCATGAGACACCCAACACTTTCTGCAATGAATTCACCGAACCGAAAGAACGGCATAGCTTACCTCGCCCGGCTAGATATGAATCGGCATCGGGTCTTCCTTCAGCGTATTCTCCATAATCCAGCTGTCGTTGTCGTTGAACAGATACGCGCGGTGCACCAGCACGCTGACCTCGTCGCCCGGGTGCAGAATCTCTTTCTCCAGGGAACGGTACGTGATCAGCAGATTCGAGCCGACCTCCACCTCGACCAGCCATTCGCTGCCGCGGAAGTGGATGTGCTTGACGCGCCCCCGCTCCGTTGCCGAAGGGATGCGGAATTCGCTCAGCCGGCCGACCTCGATATATTCCGGTCGAATAAGCGCCTTCGTATCCGCCCAGCTCGAAGCGTTCTCGAAGCCTCTCAGCTTGGAAACGTCCTCGACGATCGTCGATTCCCCGACGAAGCTCGCCACAAACTGGGTCTGCGGATTTTTGTAAATTTCCCACGGGGTGCCCTTCTGCTCGAGACGCCCTTTGCTGATAATCATAATTTCGTCGGCAACCTCGATCGCTTCGTCCTGGTCGTGCGTGACGAAAATCGACGTAATGCCGAGCCGCGCGATCATATCCTTGAGCCACGAGCGAAGCTCCTGGCGGATTTTGGCGTCGATGGCCGCGAACGGCTCGTCGAGCAGCAGCAGCTGCGGCTCCGGCGCAAGCGCGCGCGCGAACGCGACGCGCTGCCGCTGGCCGCCGGAGAGCTGATGAGGATACCGGTGCTCGAAGCCCTTGAGACCGGTAAGCTCGACAAGCTCCATCACGCGCTCGCGGATCCGCTCCTTCGGCTGCTTCTTCACCTTCAAGCCGAAGGCGACGTTGTCGAATACGGTCATGTGCTTGAACAGCGCATAGTTCTGAAAAACAAAGCCGATCCCGCGCTCCTGCGGCGGCAGCTCGTTGACCCGTTTGCCCTCGAAAATAATATCGCCGGAGGACGGAGACTCAAGACCCGCCAGCATGCGCAGAATCGACGTTTTGCCGCCGCCGCTCGGGCCGAGCAGGCCGATCAGATGGCCTTTCTCGACGGCAAAGCTCACATCGCGGACCGCGTGGAAATCGCCGAAGCTTTTATTCAGGTTGCGTACCTCGATCTGCATCGCTCAATGCACTTCCTTTCGCTTCTTGGCCCATTCCATCATCAGGAGCAGCCCGACGGAAACGGCGGCGAGCACGAGCGCCAGGCTGTTCGCCGCAATGACGTTGAAATTTTCCACGTCCTGATAGACGAGCGTAGTGGCCGTTTGCGTCTTGTTGATGATATTACCCGATACGACGAGCACCGCACCGAATTCGCCCATGCTGCGGGCGACCGTCAACACGACGCCGTAGATGACGCCCCAGCGGATCGACGGCCAGGTCACATGCCAGAACGTATACCAGGAGTATGCCCCCAAGGTGGAAGCCGCTTCCTCCTGCTGCGCGCCGATTTCCTGCAGGACAGGCATAATCTCGCGCACCATGAGCGGAAACGTGACGAACAGCGTGGCAATGATCATGCCCGGCATCGCGTATACGACCTTGAAGCCGACGTCCTCGAATAACGCGCCGAGCACCGTGTTCGGCCCCAGCAGCAGCACGATCATCAGGCCGCCAATGACCGGCGAGACGGCAAACGGCAGATCGACAATGCTGTTCAACAGCTGCTTCATGCGGCGGCCGAGCCAATCGGCCCGAACCAGATAAAGCGCAAGCATGACGCCGAAAAGCGTATTGACGACCGTGACGATCACCGTAATCAGAAACGTCATCCACAGCGCGTGCAGCGACTGCGGGCGGGAGAGGGCCTCGATGAAGCCGTTCCAGCCCTCCGCCCAGGCGCCGGTGAAAATTTTGACGAGCGGCGCAATGAGCAGCACCAGAAATACCACATAGGTGAGAGGAATCCAGAGCTTCTTCATGCGCGGCCCCTCCTCGACTGGATCACGTTTACCGTCCAGAGGATGAGGAACGACAGCGTAAGCAGCACGATCGAGACGGCCGCCGCGCCCTGCGGGTTGTCGCTCTCGACCTCGCCGAAAATGTATACGGACGCGATCAGCGTCTTGCCCGGAATGTTGCCCGCCACGAGCACGACCGCGCCGAATTCGGCCAACGCCCGTGCGAACGCCAGCATGGCGCCGCTAAGAATTCCGGGTAAAATGGTCGGGAATATAACCTGAAAAAACGTCTTCACTTTGGAAGCGCCGAGCGTATAAGCCGCTTCCTCCTCCGATTTATCCATTTCCTCCAGCAGCGGCTGCACCGCGCGGATGACGAAGGGAAAGGTGACGAACAGCATCGCGATGACGATCGCCGGCTCGTGGAACACGATCTGGAAGCCGAGTCTCTCCGCCGCTTCGCCGACGGCGCTTCCCGGGCCGAGCAGCAGCAGAATCATCAGGCCGCCGACGGCGGTCGGCAGCGCGAAAGGCAGATCGACCAGACTGTTCAGGATGCGCCGGCCGTAAAAGCGATAGCGGATCAGCACCCATCCGACCATCGTGCCGATGAGTACGTTGACGACCGTCGCGACCAGCGCCAGCCGGATGGTCAGCAGCACGGACTTCCATGCGAGCGGATCGCTTACGCTGTCGCGGAACGGCGTCCATCCGAGCGAAAAAGACTGTGCGTAAACCCCCAGAATCGGCAGCACGATAAGAACGATGAAATAGAGCATAATGGCGCTTCGGAATCCGAAGCTCCACCATCGGCTGCGCAGCATAGCATTCACAAAGATTAACCTCCCAGACCTTCGGTATGTCCGATCAACCCGCACCGTTTTTGTCGTCGTTTTGGTGGTTGAAGGTTTAATTCCTATTAAGTTACTTGGTATACATAACTTTATCAGACGGCTTCGCGTCCAGTCAATGCTTTTCATAAGAAAAATTGATGGCTACTACAAAGTATAGTGATGAACGGGCTGTTAGGTGCTTATCCCTCTGCAGGCAGCCGAAAAGAAATCATTCAGCACAAAAAAGACCGTCCGACGATTGCTTATCGGACAGTCTGTTCAAGTCGCTTATTTATCGGGGATTACCATTCCGCATCCCAGTGAGAAGCGAACGCCATGCGCTCCGCCGCCTCTTCCGCCTCCGCGCGCTCCGGCTGCCGTCCGGCGGCCTTGCGGGCTTGGCTCAAGCGGTATTCGACGCCGAGAACGGCGGCGAATTTCTTGCTCTCCTCGCGCCGCACGGCCCTTGCTTTCTTGCGCATTTCCGCGCTGTCGTGCAGCAGCCGCTCCTCGTCGGTTTCCGGATAGACGCCGGGCACTTCCACCGGTCGGCCGTCTTCGCCGAGCGCCACAAACGTGAGGAACGACGTCGCGCATACCTTCCGCTCTCCAGTCAGCAGATCCTCGGTGATCGCACGCACGAACACTTCCATCGACGTCTTGTGCGTCCAGGTGACGAAGGCCGACAGGCAGACGGCGTCCCCTTTTTTCACCGGATGCAGAAAATCGACCGAGTCGGTCGAGGCCGTCACGACGGGACGACGCGCGTGCCGGGTTGCCGCGATCGTCGCCACATCGTCGATGTACTCCATCAGTTTTCCGCCGAAAATCGTGCCGTGATGGTTCGTGTCCGGCGGGAGCACGATCGATGCCTTTATCGTATGCGATGCGCGGGAGGGCTTGGCCGGTTCGCCGCCGCGCAAGCGGACAGGGGTATGGCCTTCCTTCAACAGCTCTTTCAGCCGGATTTCCTCCGGTTCCGTGATTTTTATCATAGACACGCACCTTCCTTTCCCCTACTGTACATCCGTTTCCCGCATAGGTAAAATACATAATACGAATAATGATCATGCATGAAATCTATGTATGCGCTGTCTGGCAGGGGTGAGAACGACAATGGATTTGCGCAAGCTCGAATACTTTGTGGCCGTAGCCGAACACCGCAGCTTCACGAAAGCCGCCGATGCGCTGCACGTCACCCAACCGACCTTGTCCAAAATGGTCCGGATGCTCGAGTCCGAACTGGGCGCCGAGCTGTTCGACCGTTCCGCCGCTCCGATCGAGCTGACGGACGCCGGGCATACGATTTTGCGTTCCGCGCGCGGCGTTCTTCTTTCGCTCGACCGGATGACGCAGGAGCTCGACGAGGTGATCCGGCTGGAAAAAGGAACCGTGCGGCTCGGCATCCCTCCGATGATCGGCGTCCGTTTTTTCCCGTCGGCGATCGGGAAATTCCACAGCCTGTATCCGAATGTGCATCTCCGGATCATGGAGCAGGGCGGCAAAACGATCGAGACCGGCGTCGATGCCGGCGATCTCGACGTCGGCTTCGTCATCCTGCCGGTCGAGGCGGAAGGCCGGTTCCATGTCCATCCGTGCATCGAGGAGCAGTTGGCGGTGGTGCTGCCTGCCGGCCACGCGCTGGGAGGGAAAAAGGAGCTCGGACTCGGGGAACTGGCGGACGAGCCGTTCATCCTGTTCCGCGAGGACTTCAACCTGCATCACGTCATATTGGAGGAATGCGCGCGGGCGGGCTTCAGGCCTCAGATCGCTTTTGAAAGCTCGCAATGGGATTTCATGGCGGAGATGGTGGGCGTGGGGCTCGGCATTACGCTGCTGCCGGCCAGCGTGTGCCGGCTGCTCAGTCCGGACCGCTTCCGGACGGTTGCGCTTGCCGCCCCGGGCATTCCGTGGCGGATGTCGATGATTTGGCGGAAGGAGCACTACATCCCCTTCGCCGCGCGGGAATGGATCCGCATGATCCGGCAGGACCCGCTGAAATAAAAAATGCCCCGTCCGCAGATTTCTTCTCTGCTTGCGGGGCATCTCTTTTGGGGCTGCCGGATGTGGCCGGACGGTTATTCGCCTTCCACATCATAACGCGCTTCCCCGAGCGTAATGATGCTTTGCCCCTGGGTCAGGTCGGTCATCCATTGCACGAACCGCTCCGCGTCCGGGGCTTCGGGCAAGCACGTTACGGCAACACGGTCGGTGAAGGAGACGTCGCCCGTACGGACGCCGCGTCCCCGCAGCTCGTTCTCGATTTTGCCGTACCAGGTGTAATCGACGTCGACCAGCACTTCGCGGTGCAGCACGTTGACGATCGGCTCCGCCGCTTCGATGCCGGCGACCGCGCCGTCCGTATAAGCGCGGATCAGGCCGCCGGCGCCGAGCAGGATGCCGCCGAAGTAGCGCGTGACGACGACGGCGACATTTTTCAGCCCCTGGGCCTTGATGACCTCGAGAATCGGCTTGCCCGCCGTGCCGCTCGGCTCGCCGTCGTCCGACTGCTTCTGGATTTCATCGCGCTCGCCGACGACATAAGCCGAACAATTGTGGGTGGCGTTCCAATGCTTTTTCTTGATTTCCTCCACGTAAGCGACCGCTTCCGCTTCGTCCGCGACCGGCTTGGCATAGCCGATGAACCGGGATTTCTTGATCACGATCTCCCGGCTGGCCTCCTGACGCAGCGTCTTGTAACGCTCCAGCATAGGCGCCCGGCTCCCTTCGCATGCTTATGCTTCGTTTGCCGGCTCTACAGCCGTGCTTCGAGCTCCGATTTTTCCTTCTCGTAGCCCGGCTTGCCGAGCAGCGCAAACATATTTTTCTTGTACGCCTCGACGCCCGGCTGGTCGAACGGGTTGACGCCGAGCAGGTAGCCGCTGATGCCGCAGGCGATCTCGAAGAAATAGACGAGATAGCCGAACGTGTACGGGCTGAAATCCTTGATCGTGACGACCAGGTTCGGAACGTTGCCGTCCGTGTGGGCGAGCAGCGTGCCCTGGAACGCCTTCTTGTTGACGAAGTCCATCGTCTTGCCGGTCAGGAAGTTGAGGCCGTCCAGATCGGCGGGATCGTTCCCGATGGTCAGATGCTCGGACACCTCGGCCACCTGGATAACCGTCTCGAACAGGTTGCGCGCGCCTTCCTGGATGAACTGGCCCATCGAGTGCAGGTCCGTGGAGAAATCGACGGAAGCCGGGAAAATCCCCTTGTTGTCCTTGCCTTCGCTCTCGCCGTACAGCTGCTTCCACCACTCCGATACGAAGTGCAGCGAAGGCTCGTAGTTGACGAGGATTTCCGTCGCTTTGCCTTTGCGGTACAAGGCGTTGCGGACCGCCGCGTATTGATAGGCTTCATTTTCTTTCAGGTCTGCGCTGCCGTATGCCTTGGAGGCGTCCGCGGCTCCTTGCATCATCGCGTCGATGTCGATGCCCGCGGCGGCGATCGGCAGCAGGCCGACGGCGGTCAGCACGGAGTAACGGCCGCCCACGTCGTCGGGGATAATGAACGACTCGTAGCCTTCCTCGGTCGCGAGCTTCTTCAGCGCGCCCTTCGCGCGGTCGGTCGTGGCGTAAATCCGCTTGCGGGCCTCTTCCTTGCCGTACCGCTGCTCCAGCTTCTCGCGGAAAATGCGGAACGCGATCGCCGGCTCCGTCGTCGTTCCGGACTTGGAGATCACGTTGATCGACCAGTTGCGGCCTTCCAGCAGCTGGAGAAGATGCGTAACGTATGTAGAGCTGATGTTGTTGCCGGCGAAAAAGATTTGCGGCGTCTTACGCTTGCCGTCCGGCAGCATATTGTAGAAGGAATGCGAGAGCATCTCGATCGCCGCGCGGGCCCCGAGATAGGAGCCGCCGATGCCGATGACGATCAGCACGTCCGAGTCGGATTGGATTTTGGCCGCGGCTTGCTTGATGCGGGCGAATTCCTCTTTGTCATAATTGACCGGAAGGTCGATCCAGCCAAGGTAATCGGATCCTGCGCCGGTTCCGCCGCGAAGCTGGTCATGCGCGTTCTTGACCGCGCCGGCCAGGTAATCCACCTCGTGCTGTCCTACGAACGTCAACGCCTTGCTGTAATCGAATGATACGGTTTTGGACATCGTTGCTCTCCTCCAACTCGTTAATCGTTATGGTGCGGGCGGACGAACCTTTCCGCAACAGCCTAACCAATACAATAATGGATTTCCCAACCGAACACAAGAAAAGCATAATTCGACAAAACCTTTGCCGTCCGGTGCGGGAACCGTCCTGAATGTGGTAAAATCGTGAGTGTACGAACCGCGGATTTCCCATCATTTTACGATAAGGCAGGTGCCCGGCAATATGATGAAAACCATTGCATTCATCGGTCTCGGTACAATGGGCGCGCCCATGGCCGCCAATCTGCTCCGCAAAGGCTATCCGGTCGTCGTATACAACCGGACGCCCGGACGCCCGGACGAGCTGCTGTCGCTCGGCGCGGAAGTCGCCGATTCGCCGTTCGCGGCCGCGAAAGCGGCGGACGTCGTCATCACGATGATCAGCAACGACGCGGCCGCAGAGGATGTTTACTACGGCGATTCCGGCATCCTGGACGGATTGAAGCCGGGAATGACCGTCATCGACTCCAGTACGATCTCGCCCGCTCTGGCCCGCCGTCTGGCGCGGGATGTCGGAGACCGGTTCGCGGATTTCCTCGATGCGCCCGTAACCGGAAGCAAGCCCGCCGCCATCGACGGTACGCTGGTCTTCATGGCGGGGGGCAGACCCGATGTCATCGACGGCAACAAAGAGCTGCTGCTTGCCATGGGCCGCGAAGTCATCCCGATGGGCGGGAACGGGAGCGGCGCCGTAGCCAAGCTGGCTCACAACACGATCGTCGGCATCAATGCGGCCGGGCTGATCGAAGGCATGGCGATCGCCGCCAAGGGCGGCATCGAGGCCGACTCCTTCCTTCGCCTCGTCCAATCGGGCGGCGCGGCCAGCAAGCAGGCGGATTTGAAGGGCCGCAAAATTATCGACCGCGACTTCAGCGTCCAGTTCTCGCTGGCGCTGATGCTGAAGGACCTGCGCTTATCGTCGGTGCTGTCGGACGGGCTCGGTCTGTCGACCCCGATGCTTGAAGCCGCCAAAAGCCTGTTTCAGATCGGCCAGGCCGCCGGCTACGGCGAACAAGATCTGGCGGCGCTGGCCAACGTCTACGAGACGTGGATCGGCCGCCCGATCGGAGCTGGCGGCGTTGACGGCGGTACGGCCGCGGCGGGCGGCGCGGAGAGCCCGGCTGCAGCTTCGGCGGCGCGGGACGGGCACGAAGCCGCCGGCGTCCGGGAAGCGGGTGGGGAACGCAGACGCAGCACCAGGCTTGCGCTGGAAATCCCGCTTATGATGTCGGTCTATCAATGGCAGCAGGAAGGCGCGTTCTCCGGCCAATCCGTGCAGGGCTATCTCCGCGATCTGTCGGACAACGGCCTGCAGGTGGCCTCTTCATTCCCGCTGGAGCATGACATGTTCGTCGTCATCCACTTCCAGGAGGAATCCGCGCTGCCCCCGATGATCGCGCGCATCATCCGAATCGAAGCACACGGCGATATGTTCCACTACGGCTGCATGCTGTCGGCGCTTCCGCCGTATCAGCGGGCGCAACTGGAGGAATATATCGAGAGCAAGCTGCAGGAGACGTAATCCGCTCCGCGAAAAACACTTGTTTTGATGCCCGCAAATATGATTCCCTGGCCAGCCGAAGCGGCGGCAAATGTTCACGAAGTCTGCCGTTCTGTTCAATACGGGTATTCCCGTCCTGAATGTTGAGAAAGGCTGTCCGCGCTTCCGCCGTTCTGGCGGTGTCGGACAGCCTTTTGCTGTTGTCGGTACCGTTCGCGCGGTCCGATTAATCCGTGATATAAGAGCAGCAGTAGTCGGTTACGGCCGTTACCTGGAGCTTGAACTTCGCGTTTGCCGGCACCGTGAATTCGCCTTTGCCTTGAATATGCTTCCACTCGGAGTCGCCGGGCAGCAGCACCTTCAGGTCGCCTGCCAGAATCTCCATGATTTCCTTTGCGTCGGTGCCGAATTCATAGTCACCGGGCAGCATGATGCCGAGCGTTTTTTTAGTGCCGTCTGCGAACAGGACCGTGCGGCTCGTTACTTTGCCGTCGAAGTATACGTTCGCCTGCTTCACGACGGTGACGTTGTCGAATTGGGACATGATGATCCTCGATCTCCTTTATAAAGGACCGCGGCGCGGCCGCGGTCCTCGTTCATGATAGGGAATCGCGCCTACAGAAGCGCCTTGACCTTGCCGACGACGTTCTCGACCGTAAATCCGTATTCCTTGATGACACGGTCGCCTGGCGCGGAAGCTCCGAACGTGTCGATGCCGAGCACCGCGCCTTTGTCGCCGACGTAACGCTCCCATCCGAACGGATGCGCCATCTCGACGGCCAGGCGGGCCTTGACGTCCGGCAGCAGCACGGAATCCTTGTAAGCCTGGTCCTGCTTGTCGAACAAATCCCAGCTCGGCATGCTGATGACGCGAACGGCGATGCCTTCTTCAGCCAGCGCCTTTTGCGCCGCCACGGCCAATTGCACCTCGGAGCCGGTCGCCAGAATTTGCGCGACGGCCTTGCCGCCTTCGGCGTCGGATACGACGTATGCGCCGCGCTCAATTCCTGTGCGCGCGTTCTCCGCGGTGCCGGCCAGAATCGGCAGGTTTTGGCGGGTCAGCACAAGCGCAACCGGGTTATTCTTGTTGGCTACCGCGTAACGCCAAGCCGCCGCCGTCTCGTTCGCATCGGCGGGACGGATAACCGTCAGGCCCGGAATGATCCGGATCGAAGCCAGCTGCTCGATCGGCTCGTGGGTCGGGCCGTCTTCGCCGACCGCGATACTGTCGTGCGTCAACACGTAGATGACCGGCAGCTTCATCAGGGAAGCCAGACGAACGGCCGGGCGCAGATAGTCGGTGAATACGAAGAACGTGCCGCCGTATACCTTCAGGCCGCCGTGCAGCATGATGCCGTTCATCGCCGCGGCCATGCCGAATTCGCGAACGCCGAAGTAGATGTTGCGGCCCGCATAGTTGCCGGCTTTATAAATAGGCAACCCTTTAAGATGCGTCATCGTCGAGCTCTCAAGGTCGGCGGAGCCGCCGACGAGGTTCGGCACATTTTTCGCCAGACCGTTCAATGCTTCACCTGAAGCGACGCGGGTGGACAGCGCTTTGCCGCCAGCCTCGTACACAGGCAGATCGCGATCCCAGCCTTCCGGAAGTTCGCCGTTTACGGCTGCTTCAAATTGCGCGCCGAGCTCGGGATTCGCCGCTTTATACGAAGCGAGCAGCTTATTCCATTCCGCATTCGCCTGCTCGCCTCTTGCCTTCACGCCGGCGAAATGCGCGCGCACCTCGTCCGGCACGTGGAACTGGGCATCCTCCTGCCAGCCGTAGGCCTGCTTCGTCAGCTTCGTCTCGTCCGCTCCGAGCGGCGAGCCGTGCGGACCGGCATGGCCGCCTTTGCCGCCTTTGTTCGGGCTGCCGTAGCCGATCACCGTCTTCACTTCGATCAGCGTCGGCTTGTCCTTCTCGGCCTGCGCTTCGGCAATCGCCTTGGCGATCGCGTCAAGATCGTTGCCGTCCTTGACGAGAATCGTTTGCCAGCCATAAGCCTGGAAGCGCTGCTGTACGTTTTCCGAGAACGACAGGCTCAGCTCGCCGTCCAGCGAAATATCGTTCGAATCGTAAAGCACAATGAGCTTGCCGAGCTTCAAATGGCCGGCGAGCGAAGCGGATTCGCTCGAGATGCCCTCGGACAAATCGCCGTCGCCGCAAATCGAATACGTATAATGATCGATCACGTTAAAGCCGTCTTTGTTATAGGTGGCCCCGAGCTGGGCTTCCGCCATCGCCATGCCGACCGCCATTGCGATCCCTTGTCCAAGCGGTCCTGTCGTGGCGTCGACGCCCGCCGTATGGCCGAATTCCGGATGGCCCGGGGTTTTGGAGCCCCACTGGCGGAACTGCTGAAGCTCTTCCATCGGCAGATCGTAGCCTGTCAGGTGCAGCAGGCTGTATAACAGCATGGAGCCGTGTCCGGCGGACAGCACGAAGCGGTCGCGGTTGACCCAACCCGGATTGGACGGGTTATGATTCATCGTTTTGGCGAAAAGCTGGTATCCCATCGGTGCGGCGCCCATCGGCATGCCCGGATGTCCGGATTTCGCCTTCTCGATCGCGTCGATGGCCAGCGTTCGGACCGTATCGATCGAAAGCTGCTCGACGGACTTTTGTGAGACTGTCATTTACAAGTTTCCTCCCATTCCTCAACTGTTAGCCGTATGCTCCGTCACGTTGTACGTACAAGTGCGCAGGCTTTTGAAATATTGTACCATTAGCTTCTGCCGTTTTCCATAGAAATAGTCCGAAGTTTAGTTGAAGACGACCGTTTTGTTCTGATGCACGATGATCCGGTCCTCGATATGCCATTTGACGGCGCGCGCCAGCACGACGCGTTCGATCGTCCGGCCGATGCGCTTCAGGTCGTTGACGTTGTCGCGATGGCTCACCCGCTGCACGTCCTGCTCGATGATCGGTCCGCCGTCGAGCTCCTCGGTCACGTAGTGCGCCGTGGCTCCGATGATTTTCACTCCGCGCTGATACGCCTGGGCGTACGGCTTGCCGCCGACGAACGCGGGCAGGAACGAGTGATGGATGTTGATGATCCGGTTCGGGAAATATTCGATGAACTTTGGCGTGATGATCTGCATATAGCGGGCCAGGACGATGATGTCCGCTTTGCCGGTTACCGCTTCCAGCTGCTTGCGCTCCGCCTCGGCTTTCGTGTCCGCGGTGACCGGAATATGGTAATAAGGAATCCCGAACGATTCGACGAGTTCCCTCATGTCCTGGTGATTGCTGATGACCATCGCGATTTCCGCATCCAGATCGCCCGCCTGCCACTGCCACAGCAGCTCCAGCAGACAATGGTCCTCCTTCGAGACGAAGATCGCAAGCCGCTTCTTCCGGCTCGCGCGGAACGTGTGCCATTTCATATCGAAACGGTCCGCCACCCGGGTGAAATCCTCCTGGAGAACCGGAAGCTGCTTGTCCAGCTCCTGCAAATCGAACTCGAAGCGGATGAAAAACATGCCGCCCTCGGGATCCATCGTGTATTGGTCCGATTGGACGATGTTTGCGCCGTGCTCGTACAGAAACTGGGATACGGCCGCCACGATCCCCGGCCGGTCCGGGCAAGAGATAAGCATCCGGGCGCGGTTGTTGTTGTCGCTGTTCATGGATTGCCGGGTCTGATATACGTTTGACTGCATGGGTTGATTTCTTCCTTCCCTTCCGTCCGTCGGTTACGCGTTCACAAGCAGCTGCCTGCCCGCAAACCACGCCGTAATGCGCTGGTTGATCTTCTCTTCGCTGAGATCCTCCGGTAGTATCCGGTTCTCGACCACGAGATCGTAGAGACGGTCCATCGGCTCGCGCGGATCGGCTTTTTTCGCTTTCGCGTCGTTTTTCAGCGCATCCCAAACCGACAGCACATAAGCGCGGCGATCGATCTCTTCCTTCTCGAAGAAATGATGCAATCGCTCGACATGGTCGAAAAATCCTTCGCCGAACCGATCCATCGCGTCGCCCCGCAGAAGCGCGATCTCCGCTTCGTACATCGGACGGCATGTCTTGTCGTCCTTGCCGATCCACGGCGTCTCCAGAATGAACGGGCGCCCCGCGAGCAGCTCATGGTGCACGATATTGTTGATCGCTTCGTGGCCGAGGAAGCCTGCGCCGACCGGCGCGTGGCGGTCCTTGCCGGAGCCCCGCGGGTTTTTCGTATCGTTGATGTGCACGACCGCAACCCGGTCAAGACCGACGATCCTGTCGAATTCCGCAAGCGTGCCGTCCAGGTCGCCGATCAGGTCATAGCCCGCATCGTTCATGTGGCATGTATCCATACAAACGGTCAGGCGGTCGTTGTGCTTGACCTTGTCGATAATGGACGCGATCTCCTCGAACGAGCGTCCGATCTCCGTGCCCTTGCCCGCCATCGTCTCGAGCGCGATGCTGACGTCTGTCTCCTTCGTTCCCTCAAGCACCTCGTTCAGGCCTTCGGCAATGCGGGCGATGCCGTACTCCGGGTCTTTGTCGGTATAAGCGCCCGGATGAAGCACGATGTTCTTCACGCCGATCCGGTGGGTGCGCCGAACCTCCTCCTGAAGGAAGCGCACCGCCAGCTCGAAGGTCTCTTCCTTATAGGAGCCGAGATTAATGATATAAGGCGCGTGCACGACGATTTCGCCGATTCCGTTCGCCTGCATGACGGCCTTGCCTTCCTCGATGTATAAATCCTCGATCGGCTTGCGCCGTGTATTCTGCGGAGCGCCGGTATAAATCATGAATGAGCTCGAGCCGTAGGACACCGCTTCCTGCGCTGCAGTCAGCAGCCCCTTGTCCGATAAAGATACGTGCGAACCGATTTTCAGCATATGAAATAACCGCTCCTTTCAGGACATCATGTACATTCTATCAGAACTTGGGGAAGGGAAAAAGCCAAACTTGCCGCGCCGGGCGCCGTCCTGTCGAAATTGCCGCGGGAATCGGTTATAATGCTGCATAGAGGTGAGCGGGAATGGATTCGTGGAACGGCGGATTTATATATTTAATCGTGTTCTGGGCGGTCGTCATGGTCGTCTTCATGGCGATCGGCGGCTTCTTTATGTTCCGCAAGTTTATGAAGGTGCTGCCGATGCGGGACGGCAAGTCCAAGCTCGATTGGCAAAATTACTGGGTCGAACGGAGCCGTCCGCTCTGGACCGACGATTCGAAAGCTTTTCTGGATCAGCTGGCGTCTCCGGTTCCGCAGGCGTTCCGCGACATCGCCAAGCATTCGATCGCCGCGCGCATCGGCCAGATCGCGGTCGAGAGCGGCGCAAGCGAAGTGACGCGCGCCCATTGCATCGAAGGGTATATACGCGCCACTCCGGCCCGGGACTACCGGAGCCTGAAGTCGTTTCTGGATAAAAACAACATCGATTACACGCCTTACACACATCTGCTGAACAAATGACAGGACGCCCTGAGGCGTGTGTGGTTGAAAGCTGGGCGGACCCAAGCTAAGCCAATGAAGGCTTGCCTAACAAAACGCCGCCGCGACACGGATTCGTGAGGACCTGATGGTTCCCGAAAAGTCATCCGCATACGCTGAAGAGCCGGGAGTTATGGCTTGGTAATCCGGATTGGGGCGGAACCTTCAAGGGTATACAATCGTTATAGTAGGCAGGAGGTGGGTTACCCCATGACGAATCGAAAAGCGACCTCACGCAAAAGCGCCATGCGCACGGCGGGAATTGCGGCAACCATGCTGCTGGCCGCGGCGCTTGTTACCGCATGCGGCAGCGGCAATAACACGGATACGCCCGACCCGAATTATGCCAATCCGACTACCGAAGGCAACAATCCGGCCCAAGAAAGGACGTCGCCGGAACCGGCGGACCAAATCAAAGAAGGCCCGGGCGACACGAACGGATCGAATGATACGAAGAATGCCAACGAGGGGACGAATGCCAACGAGGGGACGTCGGGAAACGATACGTCCGGCAACGGTTCAACGGCGGATAATAATACTTCCGGCACCATTCTGGAAGGCACCGGCACCTATACCGGCCAGATCGACTCGCGTTCCATCGAGATCGAAACGGCTGAAGGCCCTCAGGCGTTCCAGATCGACGACAGGCTGGCCGAGGTCCTAGCCGGCTTGGAATCAGGCGCCAAGGTGGTTTACGAATATACCGAAAAAGAAATCGACAACGGCGGCGAGAAAGTGCGGCAGCTATGGCTGGTTGACATTAGGCTCCAGTAGGGCTGCGGTTGTTCGGGTGCTTCAGGCTCCGGTTGTTCGGGTGATTCGCTCCGTTTCGCGTCCGTTTCCTGATCCACTAAGCCCCACTAAGGTGGAAACGGCCACAAACAAGTCGCTCTTCCCCCGAACAACCTCCGCTGCAATTTGGGGATTA
>NZ_CAUPYC010000086.1:0-16074 GCF_963515335.1 uncultured Paenibacillus sp.
CCACAAACCCTTGCTACATCAACACTTGGAAATAAATGTCGCCAAACTCGGGTTTATACATAAAAAATACCGCCCCGAAGGGCGGTACTCTACCGTTCGATTCGCTTGCTCCGCGCGGGCGGCGCCGGTACTGTTCCATCCGGCGCAACTCCGCACTTACCGCGCCTGAGCGGCGGTGCCGGCAGCCGCGCCCGCAGCCGGCGCCGCCGGTGTCGCCGGTGCGGCGGTTTCCGGCTCACCGGCCGACGAAGCCTTGCGCGGCTTGCCGTACAAGCCGATTTCTTCATCATACGCGTCGAAAATCTGGCGGGCGATCGGAGCCGCGCCGCGACCGCCATATCCGCCTTCGGGCACAACGACGGCGACGGCCAGCACCGGGTTTTCCGCCGGCGCGTAGGAAATGAACACCGCATTCTCGACATCCCCCGCGCTGGTCGTCTGCTGCGACGTACCCGTCTTCCGGTTGAACGTGTAATTGACTCCCTCAAATCCTTGCACGCCGGATTTCATTCCGCGTTCGATCTCTTGCCAATAAGCTTCGGGCAGCTCGACTGTGTTGAGCACCTCGGGTTTCGGCTGCTCTATGACGTTGCCGTTCGGATCGACGATTTTGTTTACGAAGATGGGCTTCATTCGCTTGCCGCGGTTCGCAAGCGTGGCGGCGTACTGCACAAGCTGCAGCGGCGTATAGCGGGCCTGCTGCCCGAACGAGGAGCGGATGAGCGCGGACTGCGCACTCGCGTTCTCGGCTTCATAGAAATAATCGACGACCCCTTTGGATTCTCCGAGCAGACCGCTGCCGGTCACCACGCCGAGTCCGAATTGCTTCACATACTTGTCCCAAACCTTGACGCCTTCGTTCCCTTTGTACTTCCGGTACAATTGATTGCCGATCATCTCGGCCATGAACGGGTTTGACGATTTCTCAATGGCCAGCGACGGATCCATTCGGCCATAGGCGCGGTTCTGGGAGTTGCGGATCGATACGCGGTACCGCCCTTCCCGGCCAAAGGAGAACACCCCGGTGTCGTTATAAAAGGTATTCGGAGTAATCAGCTTCTCCGCCAATCCGACCAGAACGGTCAGCGGCTTCTGGGTCGAGCCCAGATAAACGAGCGAGGAAGGATGCTTATTCGCCTCCTCCTGGGTCGGCCACTTCTGATAGACCTCGCGAATCGTTCCGTTATTCTGGATGGACTGGATGTTGGCGTAATCCTCCGGACTGATTCGTCCCCCGCGCCACAAGTTCGGATCGTAATCCGGCATGCTCGCCATCGCGATCACCTTGCCGGTCTTGACCTCCATCGCGACCGCATACCCCGCGCGCGCCTGCTCCGCCCGGTCGGCCGTGCTCTCGGGAGCATTGCGAATATAATTGATATGGTCGACGATCGCTTTCTCCGCGCGCAGCTGCACCGCCCGGTTAATCGTCATATAGATGTCGTTGCCTTTCTGGGGCTTCGTGATGACCGGCGGCCCGATAATGCGGTCCAGGCTGTTCACGGGATATCTTTTGACCCCGTTCTTGCCCCGCAGCAGGTCCTGGTACATATATTCGAGGCCGTCCATCCCGACATCCTCTTCATTCAGATACTGCAAAGTCGGATCCTTGGACTCCGCTTTCTTCTCGTAGAAGTCTTGGGTTACCGGAGAAGTGACGGCCGACTTGAACTTTTTCAAATACCCGACCAATTGCACCGCGACCGTTTCTTTATCGTAATTGCGGATGCTGTCCTCCACAACCTCGATGCCCTGGAACTGCTCCCGATTTTCCATGAAATAGGAAATTTCCCGATTGGTCAGGTTCGACTTGATGCGCCGCGGCGTATACACGCTGTTCAGCCGGAACGTAATATCCATCTGTTTGACGATGTCCTCCACCGTCATCGCTTCCTTCGGATCGCCGTATTTGACGAACACCTCATTCAGCTTCTTCGCAAGCGCCACTGCGTCCTCTTCCTTCACGCCCGTTTCGATCGTGTAATAGATCGATTGCGTGGCGGTCGAGTAGGCGATCTTCCGTCCCGATGAATCATAGATATCGCCGCGGATCGGCGGAATTTGCACCGGACGGCTGCCGAGGCTCGTTTCCTGCTCCTTGAGCTCCGGGCCCTTGACGAATTGCAGGATGGCCAGTTGGACGATCAACACGCTGAACAGAAAAAACGTACTGAAAAAGAACAGATTCAACCGAAACGAAAAATGCCGCCGGTTAACGATTTGCCGTTTCTGTTCCTCCTCCGTCCGTTGACTCGTCATGACCGGTTCCCCTCCCTTTCCGATGTAAAATCATTTCATCCGTAACACTCCTGAGAGTAGACGACGGAAACCTGCGGAAGGTTTCAGCGCGTCCGTGCCAAAACCGGCCTCCCCAGCCTTTCACACGTCGCGGAGGCGTGTTTCATCCATTCCCGGCGGATCAATCCGGCCGCCCCACGGAGCCGGAGCGGCGTCCGGCACTTCGCGATCGCTGATCTCGTGGCGGCGCTTGACAACCTGCTTGAAATCCGGCTCGTCCGCCTGGGTGAACACCGGCCCCTGTTGCGTCATGACGCGGCCGGCGACCGGCGCAAGCAGCCGGCTCGACGCTTCCCGGTATACGGGCGACGACGCGATGACATCGGCCAGCGGCGCCTGCGGCAGCAAGGAGACGTACATGAACAGCGCCGCGAGCATCACCAGCCCGCGGCCGGCGCCCAGCACCGCTCCGAACAAGGCGCCCGCGAACCGGTTGGCCGCACGGCCCGCATAGCCGGCGGCCGCTCCCCGCCTATTCCCGCGCAAGCCCGCCAAGCCGGCGGCCAACGGCAGCACGAACACCCCGAGCAGCCGGAACAAGCTGCGGTATACGAAATAGGCGGCCATGAACAGTGCCGCGTACCTCATCAGCGGAGAATCGCGGAAGCCGGTAAGCACGCTGTCCCAAACCTGCTGCCAGACGTTCAATTCGCCGGCCGGCGTCCGAGTGTCGGCAGCGGCCAGCCACGACTCCACGGCCGGCGACAGCGCCATGACGGTTCGCGCGGCGAGCAGCAAGGACACGACCGTCCGCAAGGCTTCCCATATAAAAAACAAAAGGTGCTTCGCCGATCCGGCCGCACCTCTCGTCATGCCTTGAATCAACGATACCGCAAGGATAACGGTGACGGCCAATGCGACAGGCTCGGCATATACCGTCAAACGGTCCCATTCCATCCGCGTTCCTCCTCTGCCGCCGGAAGGGAACCCGCCTCCTGACGAGCGGCGCGAGTTCCTTCAGGCGCTGCTGTATTCGACGCTTAACGGTTGCTTTTCGCCGCTTCGATCAGCGACCGGACCGCTTCGTCGATTTTCCATTTGCCGAGCGACACGCCCCGGAAAAAAACCGCCACCTCATTGTCGCCCTGCTTGCCCGTCAGCTCCAGATTATCGGTCGTCACCGTATAGGTGCCGTCGCCGTTGTCCGTGAACGCCGCTTGCGACGCTTCTCCGGCCATCGCGCTTACCGCTTCCCGCTTCACCGTTTCCGTCACCTGCGAACCGAGCGTTCGCACCGTATCCATGTTCAGGTCTTTAAGCGTATAGCCGCTGTAAAACAAAACGCCCAAGACAATAAGGGAAACGATCGCCCATTTCACGACCGTTTTGACGACGCGTATCACGATCAGCAGAGCGGCGAGCGCCGCAACAAGCACCAGCCAACGCTCCTGCAGAAAGGCTTGCCATGTTTCGATGTCGTAATTCAGAATCAAGTCCAACAACGCCATCCCCTCCATTATGCCTGCGGCCGCGGCCGACACCAACTATTATACCTTACCCGTCATACGCGCGTAAACGGTTTATGGACGGGCCGAGACATATCCCGTCCGCTGATGACGTACAAGTAGAAGTAGAGCAATTTAATGCCCGGACGGGAGAGTGACCGCATGAAAACGGCCGTATGGTTGTACCTGTTTTCGTTCATCGCCGTGTTCGACCTGCATGCCCAATATCCGATCCTGACGCCGTTCGCCGTGTCGCTCGGCGCCGCCCCCTCGTTCATCGGCCTCATGATGGGCATGTATTCCATCACCCACCTGCCAGGCAACCTGATCGCGGGCTACAGCGTCGACCGGTTCGGCAGCCGGCCGTTCATCGTGCTCAGTCTGCTGCTTGCCGGAGGGGTGCTGCTGCTCCAATCGCGGGTAACCGATCCCTGGCAGCTGCTTACCCTCCGCTCCATAAGCGGCTTCGTTCTGGCCTTTCTCTCTCCGGCCTGCATGGCGCTCCTGGCCAAAATCACAACCGACCAGGTGAGGCAAGGCAAGCTGATGGCCGGCAACGGACTGGTCCATACGCTCGCCTCCGTCGTATCCCCGGCCGCCGGCGCCCTGCTTGTCGCCCGCATCGGCTTCGAGCAGGCGTTCTATGTGCTCGGCTGGATTCTGATCGGCACCGCGGCCTGCGCGCTCGCTTTTATCCGGGACGTCCAAAAGCAGCCGACGGAGGCCAAGCCGGCCGCCCAACCCGCAGCGCCGGCGCCGGGGACGGGACCGATGCCGTGGCTCGTCTATTCGCTTCCGGTCGCCATGGCCTGCGCCCAAGGCATCCTGTCGTTCGAGCTGCCGCTCATGGCGCATGACGACGAAGGCATCCTGGCGACAGGCATCCTTTTTTCCCTTGTCAGCCTGGGCGCCCTGTTCACCCTGAGCCTGCTTTTTCTCAACCGGTACTCGCCGTATGCGCGCACACTGGCCGGCTCATTCTTCCTCTCCCTGGCCTTTTTCTCCGTCGCCGTCCGCGTGCCGCTGCCGCTGGAGTGGCTGCTGCTGCTGATCGGCATGGCCAAGGGCATCATTTATCCCGCATTGTCTTCCCTGCTTATCCAATTAAGCGGCGGCGTGCGCTACGGGCGCACGTTCTCCATCCTGTCGGTCGCCTTCTCGGTCGGCGCGTTTCTCGGTCCGATGCTCGCAGGCATGGTGCGCGACTACCTGTCCCCGTATTTCATCGGATTCGCGGTGCTGATGATCGCCGTCAGCGTGCTGCCGCTGCACCGGATTCCGAGCCGCTCCGCGCCGCCTACCCGGGTTGCCTGATGGGAATGCCTCTATCGGCCGCCCGATGATGAACGCCGCACTTACGGCAACCCGAACAAGGCAAAATCAGGCTCGCCCTCTGCGGGCCTGTTAGCCGTGCTTCGACATTTCCCGGGAAATGGGTACAATGTAGGTAACGGGAGGGATGCGAAGGTGGAGATCGCCATTATCGTGGAAGGCAAAAACGATCGAAGCAGGCTGCGCCGGCTCGTATCGCCCGATGTCGACATATTGTGCACGTACGGCACGCCCGGCTCTCTGCAGATGGACAAGCTGGCGAAGCAGGTCGGCCGGCGCCATGTCTACATTTTCACGGACAACGACGCCCCGGGCAAACGGATTCGCGGCATCCTGCGGGATGCGTTTCCGGATGCCGACCATATCTACACGCGCAGGGGATACCCCGGCGTCGAGGGAACGCCTGACGAATATTTGCTCCAGCAGCTGGAAAAAGCCGGACTCGAGCAATTTCTCATCTACCCCGATCCCGCCCCGTCCGCCGAACGCTGGACCAAAGAGGACGGACTGATTTGACGGGACAGGGAAGCGCTGCCGCCTGCCTCTATCGCTGAATATTCAGCATATAAATGACGACCGTCACGGTCACGACACTCAGAAGGGTGGACACGAACACCGCCTGGGAAGCGAATTCGGCCTCATTGTCGAACTCGACCGCCAGCAGAACGCTGCTGAGCGACGTCGGTACGGCCGACGATATGATAAGCGCCGCGGCCGTCAGCCCATCGATGCGGACAAGCGGCGAGAGCGCCAGTATAATGAGCCATGCCAGGGCGGGACCGGCAAGCAGCCGCAAAGCGGCGGACAAGCCGACGTCGACGGCAAGCGAACGGCTGATGCGCCAGCTCATGCTGCCGAGCTGAACGCCGAGCGTAATAAGCGCCGTTCCGATGAAGGCGTCGGCCAAATAGCGAACCGGCGTATAGAGCGAGTCCGGCACCGGCACGTCAAATCCGCGCATCAGAAAGGCCAGCGGGATCACGTAGATGGAGGGCATCGACAACATGACGCGGCGGATCGCCTGCCAATCCGCTTTGTGGGCGTTCACGTTATAGACCCCGTAGGTGTTGGGGACCAAATTTTGCACCATCATGACGAGCACTTGAATGGAAAGCGTAAACGGGTTTCCCGAGAACACGAGCTGGTTCAGCGGTATCGCATAATTGGCGCTGTTGTAGAAAAGCACGCTGTTGCGCATGGCCGCCTTCATGCCGCCGGTGTAACCCCGGACGCGAATCGCGAGCCCTACCGCCGCGAATTGAAACGCCATAAACAGCAAAATAAACAGCATCACCTGGCCGAATACGGAGAGCGAAATCGGCGTCTCGTATATCAGCTTGAACATAATCGCGGGAGAAAACAGATAGAAGTTGAGCTTGGACAAGGTTTTGATATCCAAAGAAAAAGCCCGCTGCAGAATGACCCCGACGGCGATCATCACGGACAGAGGAAGCACGTTGTTCAGTAAAATGTGAAAAAATATCGTCATAATGCCGCTCCTGTCGATCGTTAAGCACGCTGCGGACGCCCGCCGCTTTTAAGGCAGCCAAGCCCCGTCCCCGGTCGTGTTCACGATCATCGCAAGAAACACGACCATCAAATAATTAACCGAGATGAGAAAGTTGGTCTTCGCCCACTGCTCGTCGTTGCGGGCGCCGATGCCGGTCAGCGTATGCCATGCCCAAAACAGGCCGCCGAGCACCGAAATCGCCAGAAAAACGACACCCGTATAGCCGTATGCATACATCAGAATGCCGACGGGCAGCAGCAGCACGACATACGGAATCATCTGCAGCTTGGTCCGGCGGATGCCTTTCACGACGGGCAGCAGCGGAAAGCCTGCCGCGCGGTATTCCTCCACCCGGCGAATCGCGAGCGACCAGAAATGGGCAGGCTGCCACAGGAACAGCAGCGCGAACAGCAGCCATGCGCCGGCGTCGATTTCCTGCGCAACGGAGACGTAGCCGATGACCGGGGGCATCGCTCCCGACACGGCGCCGATGGAGGTGCTCCAGGTGGACGAGCGCTTCAGCCACATCGTATAGATCACGATATAGACGAACATGCCGAGCAAACCGAGCCATCCGGCAAGCGGACCGACGGCGAGGAACAAGACAAGCTCGCCCAGAATACCGAGCACGATGCCGTATCCGAGCACAAAACCGGGGCCCAATCGTCCCGACGGCAGCGCACGGTCCTTCGTGCGTTCCATCTTCGTGTCGAGCTCCCGGTCCCAATAGTTATTAATAACGCAAGACGACGCCATCGTCAGCGCGGAGCCGATCAGCATCCATACCAGCAGAAGCCAATCGATCTCCCACCTGGACGCTACCCAAAAGCCGCCGAAAGCGGCGATCAGGTTGAGGCGAATGATCCGCGGTTTCGTTAACATCCATAAATCGTTTAGCACAGCGGGCCCCCCAAAGTCGGACGCCGGGGTATGATCGCCCCCTTAAGCCCGTGAATCGTACTTTATCATACCGAAAAAACAAACCGTTGACAATGTTCGCGTTCTTACGTTCATCAAATTGACAAGGAACCAAATCCGCTTTCGGGCAATATGATGTCATGTGGTTCCGCCCATGGGCGGGAACCCGAGGCACGCGAAGGGAAGTGAACGGCGAGAAAGATGGCGGTTATTAAGACGAACACGGAACATAACCGGGTTCTTGCCCGCCTGATGCGGGCGGAAGCGGAAGGCGAGGGCGTGCTCGGCATGCTGATGGTCGGCAACGTCGGGGTTAACCGGGTGCGCGGCAATTGTCTGGACTTCAAAAATATCCGCACCATTCCGCAAATGGTCTATCAGCGGCCCGGAGGCTTTGAAGCGACGCAGAAAAGTTATTTTTACCAAAGGGCGCGCGAGAAGGAGCTTCGGCTGGCCCGGCGCGCAGTGGGCGGCGAGCGGCAGCATCCCGCCTCCAACGCGTTATGGTTTTTCCGTCCCGCCGGCGCCTGTCCGCCTACGTGGTGGAACCAGCGGAACGTCGGCCGGTATAAAAAGCATTGCTTCTATGCCCCGAGACCAAGCGACTGTCCGAGAGTCTATTAGTACGAGGAGGAACGAAGAACATGAACATGCTCAGCGGTTTTTTCGGCAGCAAAGGCGCCTATCCGGGAGGCGCCGCGGGTTCATATCCGTATGGAGGGATGCCCCCCGTTTATCCCGGCGCCGTGCCGGGCGCGTACCCGTCCTATCCCGGCCCGACCGGCTTTCCGATGGCGCCCCCAATGCCGCCGAGCGTGCCGAGCGGCGCGTTTGTAACGCCGACGGGCGGCAACATCGTAACGCTGCCGGCAGTTGAAGAATCCTACGTCGAGAACATCGTCAGGCTTAACCGCGGCAAAGTCGCGACCGTCTATATGACGTTTGAAAACAACTCGCAATGGAACGCCAAGGTGTTCCGCGGCGTCGTCGAAGCGGCGGGACGCGATCATATCATTCTCAGCGATCCCGTGACGGGCATGCGTTATTTGCTGCTTACCGTCAACCTCGATTACATCACGTTCGACCAACCGATCGCTTATGAATATCCGTTCCAGGGCGGCGTCGTGACGAGCGCCACCCCGACGGCAGGGACGCGGGTCCCGGCAGGCTCCGACGCCGGCTCCTAAACGGGCCGGAACGTCCAGGCGTGCACCTTGTCCCTTCCGCCGGACACATAACCGAACATGACCGACCAGCTGGAACGCTCCCCGCAGCGTTCTTCTTTTTTGCGTTCGGCCTCGGCTTCGCTCGCTGCCTCCCATACTTCAACGAACAGTCCCGGCTGATCCGTTCCTTCATATATAAGGAAGCCGGATTCGCGAAGCTTGGCCTGCGCCATCCATTCCATGAACGATTGGCGCAGCTCCGGAGCGATCCTGTATTCCACAAACAGTTTGTACATGGGCAGCGTCGCTCCTCTTAGCCGTCCGCCCGCGGACGGTACGAATAGGCTCTGCAGCCATTATAGCACGGCGGCGGAGGCTTGCGCATTGACGCCGCCGGCCCCTTCAGGCAAAATGAATGAAGGGCCGCGCTTCTGGGCACGCCGCACAGGAAAAAGAAGCCCAGGTTGCCCCGGGCTTCCGGTAGGTATACTTAGAATTGACGGTTGGCGCCGGACAATTGTTGTTCCGCCAATTGCACAAGCCGTCTCGTAATGTAACCCCCGAGGGAACCGGCATCGCGAGTCGCGATATTGCCGTAATAACCGTCCTGCGGAATCTGAACGCCGAGCTCTTGCGCCGCTTCAAATTTGATTTGTTCCAGCGCCTGTTTTGCCTGCGGTACTACCAGAACGTTTCTGCTGCTGCGGTTACGGCCACCCATGTGAATTCTCCTTTCGTCCTCTAAGCTGTAGTGTTTTTGCAAGCTTGCAAACTTATTATGCACCGCTTTCCCGATAATATCCGGAGAGCCGGCCCTTTTGAAAAATAATTATGAAGGAGTATTCGCCGTGTCCAAAAAAATGTCCCTGCTGTTCGCTTCCGTCTCCGTCCTGCTCATGATCGCAACCGCCGTCGCCATCAGCTATAACGGGTGGCTCGCCGTGCTTTTTCTTCTGCTGGCCTTGGCCTGCATCGCCTCCGGCTTCATCTATAAGGCGCGTTTGCGGAAAATGAAATGACGGCGGCACTAAGGCAGTACCGCCATCTTCATGACCATGATTAAGCTTTCGGCGGAAGGAAGCCCATCCGCTCTTTGGCGCCGCGAAGCGTTCGCGCCGCAATCGCCTCGGCGCGCTCGGCGCCTTCCGCGAGGATGCGGTGGATTTCACCGGACCGGCGAATGTCCCGGTATTTGGCTTGCAGCGGCTCCAGAGCGGCCACCACATGCTCGGCCAAATCTTTTTTGAACCCGCCGTATCCCTGCCCCTCGTAACGGCTTTCGATTTCCTCAAGCGTCACGCCGGCGCAGTGCGCGTAGATGCTCATCAGGTTGCTGATCTCCGGCTTGTTCGCAGGATCGTATTTCACCTCGCGGCCCGAATCGGTAACCGCGCGGCTCAGTTTTTTGCGCACCGCGTCCGGCTCGTCCAGCATCGCGATATAGCTGCCCGGATTCGGGTTGCTCTTGCTCATTTTCCTGGACGCGTCGTCAAGCGACATAATCCGCGCCCCCACCTTCGGAATGTACGGCTCCGGAATCGTGAAGTAATCGCCGAATCGGCCGTTGAAGCGCGCCGCCAGATCGCGCGTAATCTCCAGATGCTGCTTCTGGTCGTCGCCTACCGGCACGAGATCCGCGTTATAGATCAGAATGTCCGCAGCCATCAGGGCCGGGTAAACGAACAGGCCAGCGCCGACCGACTCCTTGCCGGCCGACTTGTCCTTGAACTGCGTCATCCGCTCCAGTTCTCCCATATAGGCAAGGGTCGTGAACAACCAGCCGAGCTCGGCATGGCCCGGAACGTGCGATTGGGCGAACACGGCCGCTTTGGCCGGATCGATGCCCGACGCAATATACAGGGCGGCCACCGCCTCGGTTTGCTCGCGCAGCGCCATCGGCTCTTGAGGAACGGTGATCGCATGCATATCCACGACCATAAAAAAGCACTCGTGCGTTTCCTGCAATCGAACAAAATTCTGGATGGCCCCGATGTAGTTCCCGAGGGTCAGCTGCCCGCTCGGCTGTATTCCCGAAAGCACTCTTTTCATTTTACCCAAGCCTCCTGATCACGATAGCGATAACGATTAGAAGAATTATACCCGGTGGCATCCAAATGTCAAGCAGCATATGAGCCTGCAAACCAAGGTCTATTTTCCCGATTTTTTTCTATATAATATGTCTAAATTATGATAATATTAGTCCAATAGAACTAGTACCTAGTTAAGGAGTGGGACGATGGGGGCGGAACTGAGGGTAGAACACTGTCCATCTTGCGGCAAGCTGTACCAGAAAAACCTGCGCAGTGTTTGCGGTGAATGCGCCGCGCTCATCGACGGCCAGTTCACCGCGGTCGACCGTTATTTGGCCCGCAACCGCAGTGTCGGCAACGAGCAGCTTGCCGAAGCGACGGGCGTGCCGGTCAAGACGATTCAAGCCTTTATTCGCCAGAAACGAATTTCCTTGTCCGCCTGCCCGAATCTTGCGGACGCCTGCGACTCCTGCGGCGGCCCTTCAAGGCAGGGCCATCTTTGCCTCCACTGCTCCACGAGACTGAAAACCGACATCCGGGACATGCTCGAGAAGGAACGGAAAGCAAAGGAAAGCGCCCGCTCGGCAATGAGCTATAAAGCGAAGGTTTGAACATGCAGTTTGCGCCAGGGCCGCCCGGCAAGGGCGACTTTGTCGTGCCCGCGGCATAAATTTATCCAGCACGTCCATAATAAAGGGTAGACCGGGAGGTGAACAGCATGGCATCGAGCAATCGAAGAAACAACAACGCTCTGGTCGTTCCCCAAGCGGAAGCCGCGCTCCAGCAACTGAAATTCGAGGTCGCCCAGGAGCTCGGCATCCAAATGCCGCCGGACGGCTATTACGGTTACATGGCGACGCGGGACACCGGCGCAATCGGCGGCAATATCACCCGCCGTCTGGTTCAACTGGCCGAACAGCAGCTCGCGGCACAATTTTACCGCTAGGCAGCCGAATCATCGGGCAAACGAAAAAGCCGTCCGCATTCCGGACAGCTTTTTCATTTGCTTGTCATGCGAATTGATTGCCTTTGAGCGTCGGCTGCTTCGGCTGATAGCGGTACGTCCAGTTGGCCGAATTGTAGTTGGATTCATAGAGCACGCTCGCCGACCAGCCGCCTTTGCCGCCGCGGACCGCGAAATCGTACAGAATCTCGCCGTGCGTCCAGCTGCGTTTATGCCTGAGCGCTTCCACCGCCATCCTTCGAAACGACAGGACCTGCTCGGGCGACAGGCCCTTCCCGGCTTCGCCGATTTCCCCGTCGCACATCTCGATCGGATTGTGGCGCACACCGAACTTGCCTACGGTGTTGTTCCGGATCTGAATCGTCACCGTTCCCCCTACCGCGTTCGTCAATTCATCCTCCAGATGGCGGAACACGAAATCGACCTGGCGTGCCAGCGGCATATTTTCCAGCTGCATCATTTCCCTCCTTTTCAACTCGATCTCTTTGGTAATTCCAAAATTAAACCACGAGTCCCATTATAATGGAATTCACGAAATTCGACAATCTTTTTTCATCCGAAATTGGTTCTTTAGACCCTGCAAGCCCCGCCCGGCAGGCATACGCAGCTTATATTTTTCGATATGATAAGACAAGGATAGACCGCCTTCTCCCTGGGTGCTATAATATGTCTATTCCACCAGTAAGGGAGCCATAACTCATGGAACGGTTGAACGGTTTATCAACGCGAGGCAAACTGATGATCTCCTGCTACTCCATTGTCATCTTGTCCGCCATCGCACTCCTTATCGCAGCCATGTCTTCGGGGGCAGGCCTTATTCTTCCCCTCATTCTGATCGCCGTCCTGGCGGCCGCAACCTACTTTTTGGTCGGCGTCTTTGAGAGAGCGCTTTCAAGTTCCTTGGACGACATGAAGCATGCCGCCTCCCAGATCGCCAAGGGCGATTTTACCGTCCGCCTCGATACGAGCGGCGCGTCGACGGGGGACGTCGCCCACTCCTTTAACGCCATGGTCGACAAGCTGAAGGACATCTTGAATGAAACGACGGGCATTACCCGCCATGTTTCCGACGCAAGCCGCGGCATTCTGGAGAAAAACCGGCAGCTCAGAATCGTGATGGAGCAGGTGGCCGTGTCCTCGAACGAGCTGGCCACGGGCGCCAACGAGATATCCGAGGACGTTTCCGGCATGAGCGATTCGATCGCGGAAATCGAAAGCAAGGTCGAAGCCTACGCGCGGTCGACGCAGGAAATGAACGAGCGGTCCGAACACACCTTATCCCTCGTTCGGAAAGGCCGGGAAGCCGTACATAGCCAGACGGAGGGCATGCGCCGGAACGTGGAGGCCACCGGGGCGGTATCCGTCACGATCGAGGAATTGGCCAAGCATGCCGAAGGCATTTCCAAAATGACGAAGTCGATCTCCGAAATCGCCGAGCAGACCAACCTGCTGTCGCTGAACGCTTCGATCGAAGCCGCCCGCGCCGGCGAGCACGGCAAGGGATTCGCGGTCGTCGCCCACGAAGTGCGCAAGCTTGCGGAAGAATCGACGGCGTCGACGAAGGAAGTGTTCGGTCTGGTCCGCGGCATCGAGAAGGGCATTAAAGACGCGATCGCGAACATCCAGGTCAATTCCCACGTCGTTCGCGAGCAGAATGAGCTGATTCAGCAGTCCCAGCAAATTTTCAATGAAATCGTCGGCAGCGTCCAATTCATTACGGAGCAAATCGCCGCCTTCACGCATGAAAGCGAAGGCATGCTGGAGAGCGCGAAGAAAATTTCAGGCGCCATTCAGAACATCTCCGCGATTACGCAGCAATCCGCGGCAGGCACCGAGCAGGTGTCGGCTGCCATGAACGAGCAGATCGCATCCGTGCAAGCCGTCGTCGACGAAGCCGAGCAGATGCAATCGATGGTGATGAAGCTGCAGAAGACGATCCAGATTTTCAAGGTGAAATAAAATCGAACGGCTTTTATTGCCGAACCGAAACGGCCGCGCAAGGCGCGGCCGTTTCGCGTTGTCCGTCAAATCCGAATGAAAGGCCGCCGATAACGGGAAACCAGCTCCGAGACGTCAGCGCTCCATTCAGACGTATGGTTCGGAGGTTAGGCTCTGATTTATTCGCCTTGCTGCAGGTCAAACCGGCAGCTGCCGACGATCTTTTCGCCGTACAGGCATTCCAGCAGATCGCCGTCCGACACCGGCCCTACGCCCGCCGGCGTTCCAGTATAGATCAAATCGCCTTCCCCAAGCCCGTAACGGGTGCCGATAAACGAGATAAGCGCCGGAATGTTGAACAGCATCATTCCCGCATGGCCGCGCTGCACCGTCGCTCCATTGCGACGCAGGGAAAATTCCGTGTCCGTTAATGCCCGAAGCCCCGGATAAGGCTGCCATTCCGTCCGTAAAGCCGACTGAGGAAAGCTTTTGGCAGGCAGCCACGGCAGCCCGTTCCGCTGAAGCTCGCGCTGCACGTCGCGCAGCGTCAGGTCCAGCCCGAGCGCCAGTCCGGCGATATGCGCCTCGGCATCTATCGAGGGATCGTAGGTTTGTCCGATCCGCAGCACCAACTCCACCTCGTAATGGATAGCGCCCTTCGTACCGTCCAGCTTCACCGTACGCCCGTCGAGCGGCGCAAGCGCGTGCGTCGGCTTCAAGAAGACGATCGGTTCCTTCGGCGTTTCGTTTCCAAGCTCTTTCGCATGCATGGCGTAATTGCGTCCCACGAAGTACAAATTGCGGTGATCCATGTTCGAACCGGCTCCTTTGCGTTTCGGATTGTCGACGCTCACCCCGCGGTACCTCAGCGTTCCTCCGCCTGCGGACGGTAACGCGAGGGAAAAGGACTGCCGTCCCATAGTATTTCAGTGGTCGATTGCCGTTTCTTCACGTCCGGTTCCTCCAGCAGGAGGAAAAAATTGGCAGTCGGCAGCTCGCCGAGCCCGTGCTTGGCCGACAGCCGGTCCAGATAATGCCGGTGAGAAGCGCCCTGGTTGCCGGAAATGTTGCTCCCCTGCTGCGAGAAAGCATACAGCACGCCCGCCGCCGGCACCCGCTTCACCCGGAGCCGCTCCGCCGCGCGCAAATAGAAATCCCAATCCCAATAATGATTCATCTCCTCGTCGAACGGCCCCAGCACCTGATGGACGCTTCGCCGGTACAAGCAGCCGGACGGCACGAACGTGGAGAACCTGCGCATCGCCTCCGGATCGTGTTCGTAAGCGAAGACCGAACGCGACGTCACTTTACGCGCCCCGTGCTCGATGACATAGTCGAATATTTCGACGTCGGAGTAAACCAGATCGCAGTCCGCAATCTCCCGCATCATCCGCTCGACATGCGAGGGCAGAAGAAGGTCGTCATCGTCGCACAGCACAATATAGTCGCCCGCCGCCTCTTCCAGCGCGCGGTTGCGGGCCCGGACATGGCGCCCGTTCACCGGCAGGTTCACGACCTTCACGTTCAATTCTCCGTACAAAGCCACCACCCGATCGACCGGTTCGCCCGCATCGTTCGCGATGATGATTTCCAGTGAGCGGTAAGTTTGCCGGGCCAGCGCCTCAAGCAATTCACCCAACTGCAGCAGACGGTTATAAGTTGGGATGATGACCGATACAAGCGGACCCGTCATGGAGCGGAGTCCCT
This sequence comes from uncultured Paenibacillus sp., assembly GCF_963515335.1. Classification (NCBI taxonomy): domain Bacteria; kingdom Bacillati; phylum Bacillota; class Bacilli; order Caryophanales; family Paenibacillaceae; genus Paenibacillus; species uncultured Paenibacillus sp. The sequence goes on from NZ_CAUPYC010000086.1 coordinate 15,309, forward strand.
CCTTCCGAAGCTTCGCGAAATCACAGTTGCTGTCGACTACAACTATAATGCAAATCCGGCTGAATCTCCAGCGGATCACCTCAAAAACCCTCCGGCGCGCCCGCGATGCGGCCAACCTCCCCGGACGCCCTCCCGCCGTCTTCGGTGCGGCGTTTCGGCGCCGCTCCGAACAGCACCCATGAATGCGGCGAGAATCGAAACGCCGCCTCTACTACGCCCCAGGACAGCAGAAGCGTGATCGCGAACACGGCCAGCAGCGCCAGATGGAACGCCGCTCCATCGAGCTGTGTCAGATAAATCCGGCTGAATCGCAGCACGAGCGGGTGAACGAGATAGACGCCGAACGAAACGGTGCCCAGCCGCGTCATCCACCGGATCGGCAGCCGGCCCGCGAACCGTTTGAGATACAGCGCCAGCTGCAGAATGACGACCGCGCTGAAGATGGTATGCAAGTTCCAGTACAGTTCATAATAGATGTTATCCGCCCACTCGCCGTACCGCCTCGTGGCATACCACAGCCGTACATAGAGCGCCGACGAGATGAGCCACCCGGCCCACAGAACGGAGCTGAGCGTCCATGCCGCCGCGGCCCGCGGGGTGTGAAAGCCGGTGAGCCAGCTTTTTACCCGTTCATAATTCAATCCGATATAAGCGCCTGTCATATAATAGCCCATGTAAGAAAGCGAGATGCTTCCTTTATTGACGATGCCGAAGTCACAGTACCACCCGTTCAACGGGTGGCTTGATTTCGCCCCTATAAGGGGCA